>CAYZCD010000020.1:0-14195 GCA_964476825.1 uncultured archaeon | reverse complement strand
ATAATTAATTTATAAACATTGCCCTGTATTTTACTATCATGTCAAATTATTGGGAAGGCAAGAACGTACTCATTACCGGTCTCACCGGTTTCGTCGGATCATGGCTGGCCGAAAGCCTGATTTCTGAAAAATTCGGTTCCAACGTAATCGGCCTAGTCCGCAGGCAATCTGTCCCAAGCAGGAAAAATATTTCGCACATAATCGACGGGGTCAAACTGGTTTCCGGGGATTTGAACGACATGTCCTCCATAGTGGACGTGCTGAAAAAAAATCAGATAGATGTTATTTTCCATCTTGCAGCACAAAGTTATGTCACGCGCAGCTTTGAGTCGCCTACGGACACGTATTTTACAAATGTCATCGGAACTGCGAACGTATTGGAGGCTGCCAGGCAGTATGATAAAATTGAAAAAATACATTTCGCGGGCTCGAGCGAGGAATACGGGCTCGTGTTAAAAGACGATGCCCATTACAGGGAATTATTGAAAAGCGGGGTTATGGTTTCACCGGAACCTTTGATGGACAGCAACGGAAAAGTCGTGCCTGAAATCCCAATAAAGGAAACCAATTACCTGAGGCCGATGTCGCCATACGCAGTTTCGAAAGTGGCGGGAGATTACATGTGTTTCTGCCACCACAAAGCGTACGGAATACCAGTTGTGCGCACACGAGCTTTTAACCACGAAGGGCCGAGACGCGGCGAGGAGTTTGTTACATCCGTAATTGCCAAGCAGGTGGCGGAAGGAATCAAACATGGCAAGCGGGCTTTAACGATCGGTAATATGGACCCGATACGCGATTATTCCGACGTGAGGGATATAATTGTCGGTTATATGCTCGCAGTTGAAAAGGGAAAACCTGGAGAGGTTTACAACCTTTGTTCGGGGCGCGGCTGGAAAATAGGAGACCTGGTCAAAATGGCAATAAAAATTGCCGGACTGGAAAATAAGATGAGCATAGAAATCGATAAAAACAGGTTTAGAAAAGCCGAAGTCGATGTACTCATCGGCGATTTTTCCAAAGCTAAGAAAGAACTGGGCTGGGAACCGAAAATAGGGTTTGAGCAAACCATACGCGACCAGATAAAATACTGGGAAAAAAATATATGATCTTATAAAAATTCTTTTATTATTTTCCGGCCTTTCACAGCCCATGTCAACGGGTGCACGTAAAAAGGACTTGCGAGGCAGTCCATAACAATTTTTCCCTTCATGATTAATTTGCGCGCGCCGTCCAGATTTTCCGAGTCCACATTAATGGTTGCGCGCCCGAGTTCTGACAAGAAATGCGCGTCGCTGCCGCACAATTTGGGTTTATTATTTCTTTCTGCTATGGTGCGTGCTTTTTCATTTCCTGAAATAGAGGTGCGCGAGTTGAATATTTCAACCATGTCCACGGCTTTGGTTATGTATTCCACGTTTTTATGTGACCTGTACGGGTGAGGAAGTATTGATATGCCCCCCTGCCCTTTTATTTCATCGCAGGCTGCGAAAAATTCGCGCGATTTTATCCCATCTTCCAGAAACAACCCGATTAGATGCCCCTTGTCCGTTGAAATTTCTTCGCCTTTGATAAGTTTTATGCCGGAATTTTTGAAATCGTTGAAAGAGGATATTGAATTGTGGTCCGTGACGGCTACACATTCTATGCCCTTTGACAATTCTACATCCGCGATTTTTTTCGGTTCCGTGTCGCAGTCCGCGGAATATTTAGTGTGTATGTGCAAATCTATTTTCATTCAATCACTCAGGCCAACAGAACCAGCGCCGCGGAGCATATTATTATCTCCGAAGCTATGATGATTTTGCTTATTTGATTTTCCTTGAAATTGCCGGATTTCATGACCAAGTGTGTTATGGAAAAAACCTCTTTATATTTGCTCTTCAGTGAGCCGTCCCTTTGCAATATACCATAGTTTTCCGCGGAAAATTTGGATCTCACCTTGAGCAAAAATTCGATTATCCACGGCGCAAATATGTAAATGGCGAATTTTTGCATGTTGCCTATGATTGCTATTACAGCTATGGCCGCGCCCACTGTGTAAACGAAGCTGTCTCCCGGAAGGATTTTTGCCGGATACCAGTTGAATGCCAGGAACGCAAGCACGGCCGCGGCCATCGTAAATGCTATTGCTGATGCAGCTATCGCGCCGTGCGTGTAACCGAAAATTCCCATCGACAGTAAAGCGACGAAGCTTAATCCCGCCTCGAGGCCGTTGAAGCCCGCCAGCATATTGACAGCATTTGACGCGCCGACTACACCCAACGGCACGATCAGCAGCGGGTATAATATGCCAAAATTAACCGGCCCGACCAACGGGATGGACATCGTCGAGTTGCCGGCCATTATAGCCATCAAAGGTATCGCAGCCGGCAGAGTTAACAGGGGTTTTTGCCACTGTCTTAGTCCCGTGCGCTTGTATTTTTCAAACCCGCGCGGCCCCTCGTTCTTGTTTTGCAGCCTTGTCATGTCGTCCAGCATGCCTATGACCATGATCATAAGTATGGTTGTCATGCCCGCGAATATCAGGGCAAGGTATTCGGAAGAAACGATTTGGTTTCGCAGCAAAAAAACGTTTATCCATATGAAAAGGAACATGCCGGATAAAAATCCCGCGACCACGACAGGCCCGCCCATTTCCGCAATTTCCGGTTTGTTGGATTTCTGTATGTCGGTGCCGACCATATTGATCGATTTTAGAAATTTTATGAACCTGGGGAGTACGATAATCGAAATTCCGAAAGCCGCGGCCGAGGATGCGATCACGGACAGGTTAACGTCTATCATTATCTATCAACTGTATTTTATTTTATACACAAGCGTTGCCGGATTTTCATATACAAGCGAGAATTTTGTGGAGTTTGACATGTATTTAACAAAACTTGACGGGGTCGAAGTTACGACGTTGGAACCGCTTATTGAAAATTTAGCAACCACTATGTAACTAATTCCGTTCCTTTCCAGCAGAGGAACTACTTTTTCATCCGTATCCGAAAATAGTATCGAAGGGAGCTCTGTAAGATCCGTCCAGATTGAATTTATTTTGGGCGCGTAGAATTGGCATGGCGTGCCCCACAGATTTATCGTATACGAACCGGCGGGGATGTTGGAATCCATCCATTTGCACGCTTCTATGTAATCCGGGCTGAACTGTTTTACGGATTTCATTTCATCCACGCGCTTTATTGATGTGCTGTAGCCGTATACAGATACAAAAATTACAATTAACGCAACCAGGATTGCGGCCAGCTGTTTGCCCATAGTTCTGTTTCCAAGGAGCTCTTTCACCGAGTCTGCCAGATAAATTCCCCCCAGTATAAACAGCGGAACGACACCTATCAGGACGTCTCTAACAGCGTCTTCGGCGCGCGCGTTTAATGTCCCGAATGTCAGCAAGCCGTATAGGAACAGCCCGGCAAAAGAAATGCCGCGTACCGTGCTGTTTTTATTCAATATACCGAATATCGTACCTGCCACGAAGAGCATGAATATTATCGGAGTGTAACCGAATTGCACGTAATTCATAACGCCGATGTCAATGAACGACAGGTTTGTACCGGACTGGTCTGTATAACCGGAAAAATCGGCGGAGTTGCCCAAGCCCGCCGGGGCGGTTCCCAGGTAGCAGCTGTTGTTTGAAGGAATCCTTGGCTGGCAGATCCCGTTGTAAACTATCAGTTGCCTGACGTTTGCGGACGAACCCACGATCAAAGCTATCACAAAAAGCGTTGCGAAGCTTTTTGCGTTTTTTTTCCAGTCGTTCGAAAGGAAAAACAATATCAAAATTGTTGGAAATATTAAAAGGCCGGTAAATTTTGACAGGGCCACAAAACCGGCCGAGATTCCGGATAATATGAGGAAGTTGCCGCCTCCCTCTTTTAAATACCTGCAAAAAGCGTAAAGGAAAAACGTGAAGAAAAACACGAGAGGGGCTTCAGAATAGATTAACACGTTATACGTTATCATTGACGGGGTTACAAAATACAGGAAGGCCGCGGCCAGCCCCGCCTCCCTAGAGTGCAGCCTTTTTACCAGCAGGAATAAAAGAATGCCTGTGAAAAATGAGAACATCGGCGTTAACATTTTGGCGACCGTGTCCGAAGTCCCGAAAACCAACATCGCGCCTGCATATAACAAATGGGGCAGCGGGGGCCGGAAATATGCGCCGGAATAGATTTTTGTGCCTTCAAAATATTTTGGTATTTCCATATTTTCAACAATTTTTTTCGGAGTGCCGGCGTGGAAACCTTCATCTCCAAACGCAATGGGCGAATTCAGCGTAACGGATTCGAACGTGTACAGGTAAAAAACGCACAGCGCGATTACCGCCAATCCGATTAAGGTTTCCGGCGACAGCTTAATTTCCATTTCTTCGGTCATTTCAAAGCACTCTTGTACAATTTTATGTATTGTTTTGTTCCTTTTTCCCAGTCAAATTTTTTCACTGAAGCGGGGCCATTCAATGCAAGGCGACGCTTTAATTTTTTATCTGATAGAACCTTTATAACGTTCTCTGCGATCGAAGCCGGGTCCGCCGGCGCGCATAAAAGGCCATTGAAACCGTTTTTTATTATTTCGGGCAAAGATCCCACGTCTGATGCGATTGCCGGTACTCCGCACGAGACCGATTCGGCGGCCGAAAACCCAAACCCCTCCGATAAACTGGGAACTACGCACACGTCCGCGGACCTTATTGTTCCGGGCAGTTCTTTGAACGGCTTGGAGTCTAAAAATGACACGTTTTCCTGCAAACCGAGTTTTTTTACCATGGATACGGCCTTTCCATAGTCCGATTGCGGACTTTTGGACAATAATAAAAGCAATCTTGCATTTGGAAATTTGACGATTATGGAGGGCATGGCAGAAATCAGGTAGTGGACTCCTTTGACAGCTGCCGGCCGTCCAAAGAAAATTATGGTCGGGTCCTTGTTTTTTATCGACGGCGATGCGGCGGGGTTAAACAATTTTTTGTCTATCCCGGGATATATGACAAAAATTTTTTTCCCGTTAAAACCTTTTTTAATGAGCGCGGATTTTGTGGATTCGCTTATGGCCGCACAAAAATGGTTTTTGTAGTGGTTCAAGGAAATGTTTTCAATCGCGTAATTCATCACGGAAACCGGCGGTTTTTGGAGTTTCATGAAAAGCGTGTCCCAGACTTCGAATACGGTCGCGATCACGGGTTTTTTGACCAGCCTTTCAATGAATGCCACAGTGGCCAGCCCGCCCATCGTGGCCGCGTGAACTATATCCACGTTTTTTGCCAGTTCCACACACTTTTTTGCTGCCGCGGCCGCAAACGTGTGGCGTATCGGCGAATACACGCGGTAAATTTTCCGGTTTTTTGATATTTCGAACGCGCTTGTCCCTGGAAGTTTTTGGGTCAGTATGCTGACTTCAACGCCCGATCGGGCCAAGTTGGCTGTTATATTGTCGAAAAGCGTCTCGGCCCCGCCCACGTGCGGAGGGAAGAAATCAAGCACAAATAAGACTTTCATTTGATTGACCACATTAAATCTTATATTTGAATCATATGTATTTCAGTCAGTAGAACTTAAACCGTTTGGAGACCGCTAAGCTATGAATAACATCGGCGTTTTGCTGCCAGCTTATAATGAGGAAAAAAACATTGCGGCGGTAATCGGGGAGGCCAAGCGTTCTTTGCCGGGCGCGCACATAATCGTAGTCAATGACGGCTCCTCGGACAAAACTTCGGAGATAGCCAGAAAATTAAATGTGCGTGTTGTGGACCATGTTAAAAACCTGGGCAAAGGCGAAGCATTGAGAACAGGACTGGATATTTTTAACCGCGACTTCCGCGGCGTAAAATATATAGTGGTCGCTGACGCGGACAAACAATATTCCATACGTGAAGCAAACAGGCTGTTGAAACCGCTGATCTCAGGCGAAGCGGATTTTGTGATGGGCAAAAGGGACTTTTCAAAGGTTCCCGCGCGGCACAGGTTAGGAAACTGGGTGTGGAGAAACGCTTTCAACATTTGGTTCAAAACAAACTATCCGGACACGAATTGCGGTTTTATAGCGATGACGAAGGAGGCTGCCAATGCAGTCATGAAAACACTGGGCGGCGGTTATATCATAGAAACCACGCTTTTAACCCAGGCAATCAAAAGGGGTTTCAGGGTTTCGCACGTGGGCGTCTCAGTCACATACACCAAAACTAGCGGCGTTTTGCGCGGTGTGTTGATGGTTGCCGGAGTCTTGGTTTTTATCTTTAAGAATGGTATGAAATATTCGCGGAAGAGATGAAAAAATGGAATTGAGAGAAAACCATAAAAAACTGCTGGCTTCGCTGGCTGTTATCATATTTGTAATTTTCTCGTTTTCTGTGGCGCTGAAGCTTCGGGCTACGCCGGCTTTGATAAATCCGCCATGGCTGCCGCAGTTTGACAGTTATTGGTTTTACAGGTACGCAAAGATGACAGTCGATAACGGCATGAAAATACCCGATTGGGACACGCTGAGTTATTTTCCACCCGGAAGGCCTGCGGACAAGTCTACGCAATTTTACACTTATTTGCTGGCTTATTCTTTTGCGATAGGCAAAAATTTTTTGCACGATTTGACCCTGATACAAAGCACCAAATGGGCTGCAGCCATATTGGCTTCGCTGTCCGTGTTTCCGGCGTATTTTATCGGGAAATACATGGGAGGGCGCGTGGCAGGTTTGCTATCGTCGATACTAATTGCCGTTTCGCCTTCTATACTCGTGCGCACGGGAGCAGACCCCGATAACGACGGCGCCGTCGTATTTTTAACCATGTTCTCATTTTTTACTTTCACAAAACTGATAAAAGAACCTAATTGGAAGAATGCGGCGCTGGCGGTCTTTTCATTGACTTTGTTTGCGTTAAGCTGGTACCCGTTTTGGTATGTTGTCATGATATGTGTCGGGGGCCTGCTGTTCAACATTGCTCTATCGTTCGGGCAATCCCTTTTAGCGAAAAATAAAAAGCTGTTCGAGTCAACGGTTGCAGAATCCAAACCAAAACTGAAATATTCCGCGGCAGTCATTTTGGGCGTAATAATCATCCCATTGTTGATGGGGGTAAACACGCTAAGCTATTTCGGCGGTTTCATATTGTTCGGAACCGACCCGCAAGGTTCTTCGATAGTAAATATTTCCGTGGCCGAACTGCAAAAGCTGAATATATTTTCCCTTTCAGGCTGGGAGCAGATTATCGGCAGGACCGCGGGCCTGGAATTTTTCGGTTTGATAATACCGCAAGTTCCGCAATTGTTCGCGTATTTAGCTGAAATAATCCTGGTCGCCTCTATGGCTTACGGTTCGTGGAAATCATATTCCGGGAAAAAACGGGCTGAAACTTTTGTTTTCGGCTTGTCTGCGATAGTTGGCATTTTCCTGCTCCTGATGAATTCCAGCATGATATCGTTCCTTCAGATACTGGCGTTTGTGGCGCTGGTACAGTATGCCATACTTGCGACTTTCCGCAGGAGCAGGTTTATGGGCTCAATACTTTTTATCTGGGTCGCGTTCACTTTTTACGCGATATCGTCCGGAGTGCGTTTCACATTGCTGTTCGCGCCCGCCGCCGCGATAGCGTTTGCGGTCGGCCTCGGCGAGCTTTGGTTGTGGGCGAATAGAAAAGAAGCTGGAATTGTCGAATCATTAGAAAATAAAATCCACGGTGATAAAGATGGCTAGCATTATCCTGAGGTCCACGGTCGGCGCGTTGATAATAATGGCAGTATTGTCCGCAATATCAAGCGGCTTTTCCCTTTCTTCACAATTGGGGCCGTCGTTAAACAGCAATTGGTATAACGCAATGATGTGGATCAAAAATAATACGCCTACGGACTCGATTGTAACTTATTGGTGGGACCAGGGGCACTGGATAACCGGTATCGCTGAACGGGGAGCTTATGCCGACGGCGCCCATTGCCCGCCGACTTCCTGCAAACCATACCCGTTAAACACGAGAATAGTCGACGTCGGCAAGGTCTTAACGACCAGCGATGAGACATTGGCTTTATCCATACTTTCAAAATATATGAATTTTACGGGCGCGCAATGTGATTTGAATAAAAAAGCATTTGGCGGCATAGTCCCGTGCAAATCGCCCTCTGAAATGTACTTCCTTGCCGCGTCGGATTTGATAAGCAAATATCCCTGGCCGTCTTACTTTGGTTCGTTGTGGCCGACTTATTCGGGCACAGGCAAACAGCAGCAATTTTTCCAAATACAGCTACAGCCCCTTAAAGACAGCACGGGAAACGTCGTCGGATATTACGACCAGTGCCTGCGGTTCGACGCATCGAACAACTGCCAGACATTTAATTTCCTCGTAATAGAGCAAAACGGAAAACTAACAACAGTTTACCAAAACAGAAACTTTGTGAAAAATACAGCCTATTTCATCAACGGGGAGCAAAAAAACGACCCTTATGAAAATTCGACCCTCGACGGCACGTTCTGGCTAGACCCGTCGTACGGGTTCGCATTTTATATGACCCCCGAAGTGCAGGACAGCATATTCACAAAGCTTTATTTCTATGACGGCAAAGGGCTGGAACATTTCAAGCAGGTTTATTCCAACGGCGAGGTTAAAATATACAAAGTTGATTTTTGACGACTTTTTTTAATAAAAGAACCTATAAACCAGAAGAGGGAGTTTTATGAAAATAGCAGTACTCGTGCCGACGCCCCCGTGGGTCGTGCATAGCGGGTTGGAGACGGTTGCATTTGAATCGGCCAAAAACCTTGTGAAAAGGGGGCATCAGGTGGATATGATATGTTTACGGTCTGGCCCACGAAACACAGAAACGCGCGACGGTGTAAGAGTTCTTTATGTTGGCAAAACGCTGGATACAAAAATACCTGCAATTAACCATCTTTTGAATTCGTTGACCCATTTTTTCACATCACATTCGAATGTTGCAAACAATTACGATGTTCTTTATGTGCACAAAGGAATCGCTATTTCCCAGTTAACGTGGAAAATACCTTCGGTAAAATATTCATACGGGGAATTTTTGCACTGGAGCCCGGTCACACTAACTAATACATCCATAGACATGTTCGATATCTACACTTCCAAAAAAGTCATTGCGTGCTCGGATTTTGCAAAGAAACAAATAGAAAATTTTCCGGGAATGAAAGGCGACGTGGAAATGATAACACCCGGCACGTATACAAAAATTTTCAAGCCCGCGAAGAAAGATAAAAGACTCCAGAAAACGCTTGGGCTGGGCGAAAAGGACAGGGTTGTGATATTTGCGGGGCGAGTCACGGAATCAAAAGGCTGCGGGGACTTGGTGGACATTGCGAAAATTGTAATTGAAAAAAATAAAAACGCAAAGTTCCTATTTGTCGGGAAATATGAAAAAGGTTATTTGTCCAAACTGTTGAAGAAAGCTTCCTTGTCAGGCGTAGAGGATAATTTAATATTTGCGGGGGATGTGGATTATTACTCAATGCCGAAATATTACGCGCTTTCCCATGTACAAGTTTTACCGTCGCATATGGAAGCGTTTGGAATGGTGAACATTGAAGCACAGTCCTGCGGCGTCCCGTCCATAGCATATGACGTAGGCGGGGTAAATTCATCGATAAAAAACGGGATCACCGGTTATCTGGTGAAAATGGGGGACAAAAAAGATTTCGCATCCAAAATAAATATATTTTTATCCGACGAAAAACTGCGCAAAATGATGGGGGCGCAAGGCAGAAGGCGGGCCACAAAGGAGTTTGATTGGTCTATAATAGCCCAAAAAATCGAGAATGTTTTGGAAGAGGTTGTTCGTTGATGGTTTCTAAAAAAGTTTCAATAATTGTCCCTACGTATACAAGGGCTTCTGACATACAGAAGGCTGTCGAATCTTTGCTGGGAATCGACTATCCTAACTATGAGATCATTGTGGTTGATGACGCATCTAAAGACAACACCGTGGAAATTTTGAAAAAATTCGGCAATAAAATACGTTTGATAGAGCGGAAAAAAAACGGCGGCCCGGCCGCGGCGCGAAATGACGGCATACACGCGGCGAAAGGCGAGTTCATAGCGTTCACGGATTCCGATTGCACAGTATCCAGGAATTGGATAAAAACCCTCGTTAAATTCCTGGGCTCGTTGCAAGACGACGTCGCGGGCGTTTGCGGCACAATCTACCCGCCGAAAAACGCAAATTTTTTGATGAAATTAATTTATTTCATGCCGCAGATGGACGGGAATACGACGGCGGCGGAGCGGAAAAACAAGCCGTTCCAGGTTAACAACATATCCTGCAATAACGCGCTTTGGCGCGCCGGCACGATAAAAAAAATGGGGAGCTTCGACGAATCGTTTTTCAAAAATTTCCGGGCAGTCCCGGAAGATTCCGAGCTGTGTTATCGCACATTGAGAAGCGGATATAAATTTTATATGTATCCGGGAGCCGAAACGTACCACCATTTCCGCCCCACATTAAGGGAATTCTTAAAGCAGTCTTACAGGGCCGGCAGGGGAGGCGGGGTTGTTTTTTTGAAACATAAAAACTGGTTCGGATGGCAGACGCCCCTGATTTTTGGATTTTTGCCGGCCATTTTATACCCCTCCGCGTGGCCGTTGGTTGCGTTGTTCGGGATTTACATATCATTGCCGATTTTATCCAGGCCAAACATGGGATTCCCCGAGAAAATAACTTTGTTTTTGGCCGCAATCCCCCTGTGGATATTAAAATCAACGGCCAACGTAATCGGTTTCTGGGAAGGGCTTTGCGAAGCTGTCGCTAAGGGGGTGAATAAATGAAAGTGTGCATGGTGACATCATACCCGCCGGACAGGTGCGGCGTGTCGGACTATTCGGAACGTCTTTCCGGGGAATTAAAAAAATCCGGCAACGAAGTCATGATAATATCGAGGGAAGGCGAGCGTTCTGCGAACGATAAAAACGTGGAGCGTTTTATAGCTACCAAAAAAGTCAAACGGTCATTTACACAAATCTCGGAAGAACTGAAAGGCGTTCGGCGGGCTAAAACAGACGCAGGCAAATGTTTGAATTTAATACAGAATTTTGGCGCAAACCTGGTCCACATACAATATGAACCGGGCCTTTACAACCTTTTTTTTGTCCCGATCCTGCTTAACGGGTTAAAAAAAATTAAAATAAAATCCGTAGTTACGCTCCATGCGATGGACTATTTTCCGTTAAATGTTTTCCATAAGGTATTCCTATACCAAAAACCGGATAAAATAATCGTGCATACTAAAACCCATTGCGAAATTTTACGCGATTCGTTGCCCAAGAAAACGGCGGACAGGGTAAAAATGATACCGATGGGGCTGGCAAAAGAAAAAACAAGCAAAGACGGTAATTATATCTTGTTCTTCGGGTTTCTCAACCAGCACAAAGGCGTTGAGGAGTTGTTAAATGCATTTTCCAAATCGAATACGAAGGCAAAACTTTTGATAATCGGGAGCATAAATCCGATCTACAAGACGGATGTCGAATACAAAAATAAAATAGAAGGCATTATAAAATCCTTGGGTATTGGGAGCAGAGTGAAATTTATCCACGGTTTTGTCGCCGCGGGCAAATTGGAAAATTACATCAGAGATTCCATGTTAGTGGTTTTCCCGTACCGTTCGTCATATTCCGGGGGCCAAAGCCAGGCAATACTCGATTCGTTGGCATTCGGAAAACCTTTGGTTGTAACGAAGCCTGCGCAAGGCAACCTAGTTAACGGAGAGAATGCGATTGTAGTAAATTCCGGCAACGTAGAAGAATTGCGCGATGCCATTGAGTTGCTTTCAAACTCAAAAAAAATGCGGTCGGAGATATCTAAAAATAACAGAAGGCTTGCCAAAGAGCTTCGCTGGTCCAATATAGCCAAGTTGACAGTTGATGTGTATGACAAATTGTTGTCAGCGTAGCATGTCCAATTTTGTTATTATCCCGCAAATTTTGCCTTTCGACGAGATTAAAACAGCTTGATGAAATTCCAGCAACGCGGGCAATATGCCAACGCCTTCATTTTCATCCACTATCGGGAACGGTTTTTCCATTATGTTTCGCACCCGTTTACCTTCGATGCGCTCAAAATTTTTTAACAGCGTACTCTCGCTTATGCTGCCCACATGCATAGAATTTTTCATTACAGGCAATTGAGAAATACCGTATTTGCGCATAATAACGAGAGTTTTTTTCACGCTGTCATCAGGCCCGATGAATTTTACATCCCGTTCCATTACATCCCTGCATTTTTCCGTCTCTTTCGGATTTATGGCCAATAAAATTTTGTTCACGGTGTGGAGCGTCGGGTTAACCTTCCCGTTTTCTATTTTCGCTATGTGCGCTTGGCTGATACCTATTTTTCCTGCCAGTTCCGTCTGCGATAACGACGCCTTTTTTCGCAGCGATTTCAGGTAGTCGCCTGTAATTATAACCATGAGTTATAATTTCATGTTCAAATATATATCTTTGTTAATACTATCTTTTGAAGATGAATATGGCTAGAATAACTTTCATAACTTCGGAATCTGTGACCGAAGGGCATCCTGATAAAATTGCCGACCAGGTAAGCGATGCAATTCTTGATAATTTGATAGCGCAAGACCCGAATTCGCGCGTCGCTGTTGAGTGTTTAACAACAACCGGTTTAGTCGTAGTCGCGGGCGAGGTTACGACAAAAGGTTATGCGGATGTGCAGGGCATTGTGAGAAAAACGCTGAAAGAAATCGGTTATACGAACCCGTCTTTTGGGATTGATAGCGAGGACGCGGGGGTCTTAGTTTCGATACACGGACAAAGCCCTGATATTTCACAGGGAGTTACGCAAACCGAAGTAAAGGAGCAAGGCGCCGGCGACCAGGGCATGATGTACGGTTACGCCTGCAACGAAACGCCGGAATTAATGCCGCTGCCGATAATGCTCGCGCACAAATTGACAAGGCGGTTAGCCGAGGTTAGGAAAAGCGGTGAAATAAAAAATATCGGGCCTGACGGCAAATCGCAGGTAAGTTTGGAATACCATGACGGCGTTCCGAAAAGAATAGACGCAATTGTCATTGCGGCGCAGCATACGATTGACATCAACGAGAATGAATTGAAATTGCAGATAATTGAGAAAGTCATCAAACCGGTCTGCAAGGATTACATGGATGCCAATACGAAAATTCACATCAATGCTACGGGCAAATTCGTGATCGGAGGACCGGAAGGCGACACAGGCGTTACGGGCAGGAAAATCATAGTCGACACTTACGGCGGAGTCGGAAGACACGGGGGAGGCGGTTTTAGTGGAAAAGACCCGACGAAAGTCGATCGATCGGGCGCTTACGCAGCGCGTTACGTGGCTAAAAACATTGTTGCCGCAGGGCTTGCGGACAAGTGCGAAGTTTCGATTTCATACTGTATCGGTATCGCTGAACCAACGTCCATAAATGTCGAAACATTCGGTACGAACAAAATACCGGAAGAGAAAATTGCAGAGCTCGTGCAAAAACATTTTAAGTTGACTCCTAAATGGATAATCGATACCTTACAGTTGCGCAGACCCATCTACAGGAAGACAGCAGCATACGGCCATTTCGGGCGCAACGAACCGGAATTCACGTGGGAATGCACTGACAAAGCTGAAATACTAAGAAAGGAAGCCGGGCTTTAGAATGGTTCGTTTTCTGACGTACTAAAAGCATTTAAATTTATTGCCGCCAATAGAAACGCAGTGATTATCAGTGTTTGATGTTGTGGAGTACTTAAGGTATCAGGAAACCCGGATGAAGGGAAAATTGGAAGAGTATCAAGGTTCCAGCAGCACGCCGGTTGGCTATGGTGCGAAACCGGCCGCCGCGCAACTACGCCGCTCCAACTATGGTGACGACGGGCGGTTAAATTTTTTGAGGCGCGACGCTTTGCCTTTGTTGCCCGGTTTAGGCTTGCCTAACAGCCCCTACGCCAGGAACATGTATAGGGCGAGAATTTAATTTTTGGCAAACGGTTTCGGCGGTTTAAAATTCTTTTTATCATATTTGCAAACTTTTACCAGCGGACATAGATAACATTTCGGTTTCGCGGTTAAACAAATTCGCTGGCCGAATTCGACCATACCGGAATTTATCCTTGGTATTTCTTTTTTATTGAAAATATTTTCCAGCGTTGTGCGCGTTTCCTCGTATTTTGCGTCTTTGCGAACCAGTCCTAAACGCTTGCTCACGATTTCTACGTGAATGTCGA
>CAYZCD010000019.1:0-14228 GCA_964476825.1 uncultured archaeon | reverse complement strand
CTCAGACCATATCTGGTCATGGCCGGCTATTATGCTATCAATGTTATTTGCAAGCATTTGGGCGTAAGGAATTTTTACGGAATTACCGGCCGCTATTTTTAATCTTGCGGGCGTCCCTATATCTTGGTTGTGCTGTTGAGTTTGCGGATCATAAGTTTCGTTTTCGTCGGCCATATTCAGCGGTATAAAATCCGTTCCTTCACTCAGCGGGATTAACCTTTCTCCTTTCTTATCAATATCAACGTTGAACTGGACCCATTTCGTCATAGGCGCGCGGACTTCGTCCAATGACAACCCGTAAACATTCTTCATATCCACCATGCGCTGGGCTGTGTAGTCTAATGCGGTTTGATAGTTAGCCAAATCCGGTACATCTTGTAAAATAGCAGAACGGACTTGGGAGTAGTAGTTGTCTACAACAGTTTGTCCTGTTCCTTGCGATGATGTGTCAACAGACCTTCCTATTGAAGGTAAATTTGGGAATTCAACCGGTTTGCTTTTTGGAAGAGCTGTCAATACGCTTGCACCTAATGCTAAGGCTAACGCGCCGGCAGTGACGACCCTCCCTACTGGGTTGTCATAAAGCGCTTCAATGAAATGACTTCGACGATGGACGTCTTGTACCATAGCTATCAACTATGTAGTAGTGATAACATCCTAAATATATATGTAACTATTTGTTTATAGTCATATTATTGATAGAAAACGTATAGTTTAGATAGTTTTTACGGGATAGTTGATATATTGATACCGATTCGACGGGTTAATTGAATGGTACGCAGTTGAGTGGCTCCATACCTCCGGGTAATATTGGTTAAACAAGTATCGGATATTTATTATGGTTATATATACATAATGTTATGGTGTAAATACCATGAATAATAAAATAACTGTAATGATAGCATTGATAGAAAACAGAGGCGTAAGCATAAGGAAAATTTCAGAGATACTTGGTATGGATTACAAAAATACTTACAACATCGTAATGGAACTGAAAAAAACCGGAACGGTTTTTTTGGAAAGATTCGGAAATGCTCTAAGATGCTCGGCCATTAAAACGCCGCATCCTTTGATTTTCGAGGCTGAACACCAAAGAAGGGAAGCCATTTTAAAAAACGCCGACATGAAAATACTTTATGAAAAATTGAATGCACTCAAATTTAGTTTTATAGCCGTTTTATTCGGCTCTCATGCGAAAGGCGGCGCAAAGCCGGGCTCGGACATAGATATTCTGGTAATTTCGGAAAAAAACAGGTCGAAATACATAGAAGAAAAATTGTCCCTGCTTCCTTTGCCCGTCGACGCTACATACTTAACGTCGGAAGATTTTATGAAAATGGCCATGTCAAAAGAATTCACAGTAGTTTCAGAGGCTATGAAAATGAATATTATACTTATTGGAATAGAAGACTATTACAGGCTGGTTGAAAATGTTGGACAAGCATAGGATTGACGAGGCTGAAAGGGATGTGAAGAATTATCTTATCAATGGTTTGCTTAAAAAGGTGGATAAACCCGACGAAAATATAATTTCCGTGTTTAATAAAAATTCTGAAGAAAGCCTTAGGGTCGCGCAATTTCTTTTTGACAGTGACCGTTCGAATTTATGGACGATAGTTTCCGCATACTATTCGATGTTTTACATCGCAAATACCGTCCTTTACAAGCTTGGATATAAAGTAGGCAGCATTACGCCGCATAAGGTGGTGTCGGATGCGTTGGTCGTTTTTGTCAGGGGGAAATTGAAACACAAGCTGATAGAGGAATTTGAGGATTCCATGGAAGACGCCCTGGAATTGGCCGGGACAAAAACAGACGAACTCATACAATCCTTTGACCAGGAGAGGATAAGAAGAAGCAGGTTTCAGTATGAGCTTTCCGAGGAGGTAAAGAAAGGCAGGGCTGAGATATCTCTTAAGAGAGCCAAAAGTTTCGTATTTGAGATGGAAAAGTTTTTAAAGTCGTTATAAAATTATGACAGTCGATACAAAATTATTACAGATAAACAGAATGGAATCGAAAAGGCGGCGGCATAGAGCCGGTTGTTGATAAGGTTTTCTGAGGCTGAAGCAACCGTTTCTATTATGATACATATGTATCAAAAAAGAAACAACGTCCGGAATTGTAATATTTAGCAATCCAGTTGAAAATCTTGGCACGAACGACCCGCGCGCAGGCAACATACAACTACAACGTATAGGAATGCGACCCGTATGATAACAAAATGGCCCTTCAGGATACGGGCTGGCCTGATAAAATTTTTAGGATTGCGTTTCTAAGCGTCTTAATTTTTCCGATCACAGAAACGGCTTCTTCGGCGGATATATCCTTTCCGTAATAATTTACAGCGTTCCTGATTTTCCGTATTTCATCGAAATCGTCACCCTTTGCGCTTTCTCCCATAATCTCCTTCAAAAAGGCCGTATAACATTCGTGATTGTATATTTTGTAGCCTTTTTTGACTGCCAAAGCCTCCAAAAGCTCCCTTAACGAATCATAAGCCAGGGATAATTTTGACCCCGCGGTTATTCCGTTCATTTTAAGCGACTCCCCGGATTCCATCTTATTTTTGCTTGACGTTGCCAGTGATTTTATCAAACCTTCATCCGGTTTTACTTCTTTTGCTATCCTCTTTGCCAAGCACATTTTCCAGTCTGTCATACCGATAACCTGCCCATCAAAACATATCCGTTGATTATGTTATTTGCCAGTTCCTTGTTTTTTATATCGTCTACGGACTTGAACCAGAATACCTGAATGTTTCTGGCTAATTTTTTTTCGATGGTTTTGAATTCCAATTCTTTCTTGTTTGCAAATATGGCTATGTCGATGTCAGAATCTTTTTTTGCCTCCGCCTTGGATAGAGATCCGAACAGCACAACGGCAGGATTTATCAGCCCGTTTCCTGCCAATCTTAAAAATTGTTCTAATTTGCGCCTCCAATACATCCTAGAAAGGTCTATAAAATCCTTGCTTTCCGTGTCCGCGTAAAACATTATGTAATTTTTATAGAGCTCCCTCGAAAGAAGGCCTTTGGATTCATAATAATTCAACAGCTTGGATGCTGTGGGAGGGGATATGCCCATTATTTTGGCGTACAGCCTCACGTTTATCCTTTCGTAACAATCCTCAAAAAATGGCCTTAGATCGTTAATTATCTTTAACATATGTTTAATATTATTAACACTCGTTTAAATAGTTTAACATTTGGGCATTTGCTGGCATCGGGCTATGCTCCAAAGCATTTTTGAACACCAACCGCGTGCAGGCAACATACAATTACAACGTATAGGAATGCGATCCCGAAAACTTTATAAGTAAGGAAATTCTTACATTGATTATGCAAGAAGATGAAATAAAGTTCAAGACGATCCGGGTTTCCCAAAAAGGCCAGATAGCTATCCCTTCGGACATGAGAAAGGAACTTGGAATAAGCAGCGGCGATGAGTTGATTGTGCTAAAACGGGGTTGCAGGTTGCTGATCGAAAAATCCAGCAAAGCCTCCGAAAGGTTTTCGGACGAATTTGACTATATGCTCAAGCAATCGGAAAAAGTGGCTAAAAAATTTTGGAGCAACAAAGAAGATGATGTCTGGGACAAGCTTTGAACAGGGGGAAATACTTCTTGTGCCGTTTCCTTTTACAGATTTGCAGGCCGCTAAACAGCGGCCCGTGTTGGTCTTATCGAAGTCTGGCGCCAATAAACTATCCGCAGATTTCGTTTGTTGTGGCATAACTTCTAATTTACAGAATGCGTCCCGTTCCGTTTTGATTGACAATGGGAATTTGGAATATGGGCATCTTCCAAAACCGAGCCGAATAAAGATCAATGTCATATTCACATTGGAAAAATCTTCCGTTATAAAAAACATAGGGAGGTTAAGAGAGGAAACTTTAAAGAAAGTTATGGAAGAGTTTTTTAAATTGTTTTAATCGGCGCTCCCCCGCCTGACAGCAACAGGGCGCAAAACGTTGAATATTACAACGTCAACGAATGCAACCCGGCGGACAACACGAACGCAGCAGGATATAATAATTTCTGCGCGGCGAAAAATGCTGGTTCACCGTATTGCGACGCAAATTTGAAGAAATGTTACGGGTGTTCGATAACGAATAATGATCCTAGTAATGTGAATGACAAACCGAATTCATTGGATTGCGGTACCGGCGGTGACGGTGTTACGATAGGTAGATGTAGGTTGGCGAGCGGTGCTTTGATCGAGGGTAGTTGTGCATATGAATCAACCTGCAACGCAAACAGCGATTGCTCTTCTTCGTGTTGCAGCGCAGTTGCACAAACATCGGGACCGGAAAGAGTACTCCCGCAGTCTCTTGGTAATCGGTGCATATCATCAACCTCACCGAACAATCCGTTGAGTTCTTTGATCAGCCCGATAAACAATTATTTGTGTATGAATAAGTAGAAATAAATTTTTCAAAAAAATATATTATTAATTTTTATGACCGTTCGCTATGGCGGTAGCTTCATTGCCGTAAATGAAAGTTCTTGATGGTTCACCCAAAGTTTTTATCGGTTGTTCTCTCCACATGGCTACAATTTTCCATCCGTTATTTGTTCCCAATGTTCCTTGGATTTCTACACCTTCCTTGCTAGGCAGTATTCCTAAATATTTTCCGTCCAAAAGATGTCCAAATGTGTTTGGATCACTTTCAACATATTGTCTAAGTTCAGGTGACATACGGACTGCAAGGTCACCATGTTCTGGGGAATAAGGTTTTTCTGTTCTTTTTTGGAAGCCCCAATTTTCTATTTGTGCATCCCCCCCAATTGATAATATGTAAGCCAATCCCACACGTTGTCTTATTTCATCGGGCGCATTTTTGCGACCTTTCACATACAAAGTCCAATGGGCTTTGTCCTCGAATGTGCCTTTTTCTTGGATCGCTTTGACGTACGGGGAAAATGAAGCACCAACTCCTTCGTAGAGTACTCCGGGTTGAGCTAGTGCATCTAAATATTCGAAAGCTTCTTTCACAGATTTTGGATCTTTCACATCGTGCCACGACGTATCGTGTTCTTGTATCATCCAGTCAATGTTGAACCCAAACCTATCCGCTACATTTTTTATGGATTGTGTAGCACCAATATCACGACTTCTATCAGTCGTTACATTATTGAAAATTAAAGAATCCTGTATAAAATCTGTTCTTTCGTTGAAAGGAACCAGTCTTTCCCCTTTTTTATCCCAATCAATATTCGCCTGAACCCATTTAGTCATCGGAGAACGAACTTGTTCCAATGACAAACCGTAAACGTTTTTCATATCGACCACGCGCTGGGCTGTGTAATCCAATGCGCTTTTGTATTTTACATCCGCTAAATCCGGAACAGCTTGCAGGATAGCGGAACGGGCTTGGGAGTAGTAGTTGTCTACAACAGTTTGTGTCGGCGTTGCGACTGGACGAATTTGCGGTGTCGGTGCGATGTTTGATGTTTTTTGGCCTGAGCAGCCGGATAATATTGAAACGGCCAGAATGCCTGCGGCGGTTGCGCTCAATAGGCCTTTTTTGATCTTTTTGATCCTGCCACTTTCCGTTTCGGGTACGTTTTCGTACAACTCCTGTTCAAGCGGCGATAAATGACTGTTGGAGCTATTTTTTTGAAGGTTTATCATGCAATCCAATTCGCCTGCAAAAGCTTAAAAATGCATATAAACAGAAAAAGCGGAATTTAATTCGTATGAAAGCTTTTCGGCTGGCGGTTTCGGCTTTTCTGTTTTTGGTGTTTCTCTCGTTTTCGTTGCCTGTTTTTTCTTTGTCCGTATACCAGTGGGAATCTTGCGGCGCAGCTAACCAATGTGCAACCAAAGGCGTTGCGGATGGATTGACGGAAACATACCAATGCCACAAAAGCGCTGTTACCGGAAATTGGCAATGGGACAAACAAACGCTTTTGCAAATTGGCGGGTCGGAAAGCATCGAAAGCAATAAAATTATTTCCGGGGTTTGTTCGGATAACTACGATAACAACTGCAATGGGTTTATTGATACTGCCGACACAGCTGATTGCAAAGCCCCGATCGTGGTCATAAGCTCAATTGACGGCGGAACACCTGCGCCTTATTTTGATAAGACAAATGACGGAAAAACTTCTGCCAGAATGTTCGTCACGGACGAATCTGATAATGATTTAATATCTTGCAGGTTTTATGATGTCCAGTCCGGTTACGACGTCGCATCAGGAACCGCATGCAGTTTTGTTTCGTCTTTTTACAGGCAGTGCGATTTTACCAGCGGCGCGATCCAGGGACCGCATACGGGTTATGTGGGATGTATAGATACGAATGCAAACGTCCAGCCTTACACGGACGGAGTTACGGACAGGACTTCAAAAAAAATTGATTGGACCAGCGATTGGACCGCGCCTTCGGTTAGTTTTACGAAACCGCCAGACCCGACCGGCGCACCTTACGATGCTGAGATAGCCATATCCGATACATATGCGGGTGTCAACAAAGACACGATAAAAGTTTACGTTAGCAACGATGGCGGCGTGACGTGGATAGACAAGACGTCGGCGTGGTTTGCACCTATTCCGGGAACGTGCCAAAATGCCGGACAAGTTTGCACGTTAACACATACAGTGGGCGCGGGTGAGGCGGAGGCAGCTGACGGAAACCACAAATTGAAAGTCGAAGCAACGGATAATTTAGGCAACGTTTTGACTCCTCCGATATACACATATTTAGTTTCTTCATGCAACATACAATCAGTTTCGATATCGCCGTCTGCGTCATGCACCAGAAAACTGAGTGCATGTAGCGTCACGCCGTCTGCGGACAAAGCGTGCAAATCCGGCAATTCGTTTGACGTCACGGTCCAGTATAAAGGAATGAATTGTCCCACTGCGGTTGCCGGGACGACGGCGTTTGATGTCCAGGTTGATGCGAAATCTGTCGATGGATTGTGCGACATAAAAAGCAGCGGCGGTGATATGGCCGGAATGAAGATATCGTGTCAAAATCCGACAGCCAGTGCCGGTGCGCAAACATGCAGCGGAACCTGGACATTGCCGTCACCAGTGGTTCCGGATTGCCAGCAGAAAACAGTTTCGCCTACGGATTCATGCATAAGAAAAACCGACGGGACTGAAGTTGCGTGCAAAATAGGCGGCCTCGTTGGAAGTTCGAGCATGTGCAAAGACGATACGGATACTATCAGCATGTCCTATGATACAGGCAGTGTTTGCACGGCTTCAGCTACGATAACGGCTACGTCACTGATTGCTAAAGACACGACTTACGGGCTGGCGCAGTGTTCATTTGACTGGGGCGACGGCACTATCGTGACGAAAACATGCGATGCCGGTACAGCATCGGACTGCGGCTCGAAATTCTCCTCCGCCGAAAAACAGCACACATATGCGTCGGGCGGTTTATATAATATAAAATTCAGCTGCACAAACCTGAATTCAAAAAGCAAATCAATCCCGCATGACACAGGCATAGACACGGTGACGCCTGACATAGTTTCTATAACCGCGTACAAAAATCCTCCTCCTTCCGATGCAATATCCAGCGGCGTTTGGGAAAATGACAATAGCCCGTATTTCACCTGGACCACGGCAAGCTCATTGTGCGGTATGGGTTATTACATTACTACAGACGGCACTGAACCTACGGCTGCGAGTACATCGACTGTTGTTAATAATTATGTAAATCCATCCAATTTTGCGGACGGGGCGACAACAATAAAAATTAAACCAAAAAATTCGGCTGACGGTACCGGGGTCTGGGGAACTACGAGAACGTTCGATTTGAAAGTAGATACTACAAAGCCAACAACTTCTGTGCGCGAGACGTCTTGCGTGACAGGCTGGTGCAGCATTACAGCCATACATCTCGATTGCATCGATGGTTCATCTTCGTGTTTGTCGACGTCTTATTGTACAGGTTCAGGATGCCCACCAAACACAGCGTACGATGTTCGGGGATCAATAACAATTTCTTCGCCGACAGTTTTGGGCTATAGATCGATCGACGCGCCGGGCAATTTGGAAACGACTAAATATTCTACAATAAACGTCGATACGACCCCGCCCAACACGCCGTCAGTTACGATTTCCGGCGTGATGAATGGATACATAAACACTCCTACACAAATGGCGATAACATGGACTTCTGTAACAGACCAATCGCCAAATTCAGGAATAAGTGATTACAGATATTCCATAGGCGAGGCGCCCGCATGCACGAATGTCGTGGGCTTTACCAGTGCCGGAATAGTTACTTCGAAAACTGTTGCAGGAATAAGTTTGGTTGAAGGAAAAAATTATTGCGCCAAAGTCATGGCGGTTAACGGCGCTGGGTTGACCAATGTCGGCACATCGAGCAATGTACAATTGGACGCTAGCGGGCCTTCCGGAATAAATTCATTGACAATCGAGCGGACATACGGAAATTACATATCAAATCCGTTCACTGTTTATTCCGCCTCATTAACGGACGCGGTCGGGATAAATACGGGCTCGTGCCAGTATACAGTTGACGGGTCAACGTGGGCTGGCGCAACTTGGAATCCCGCGCTGGCGAGATGCGAAAAAAGCGGATTGCCATGCGTTGACGGCGTAAGTAAGAACATCATGATGAAGGTTTCCGATTTACTTGGATCTACATCTCAGACAGTTTCTTCCGTTACAAAAATTTGCGACGCTATACCTCCTGAATTGCAGTTTTTTGTGCCCGCCAAAGCGACCACGTCAACCACTTCCACAAAGGATGCAACATTTTCCACGACCGCGCGGGACTTGAAATCCGGCTTGGCGAAATTGGAATGGACACTTTATAAAAACGGGATCGCGATAAGCGATCCTATTCAGAACAATTGCGACGGCGCGCCAGACGGCGGTTCTATGACTTGTAATATGAAAGTGAGCGATTTCAAACTTGGCGCGGTTAATATCAATCCTACAACACTGAAAACAGGCGACAAATTGTTTGTGCGCGTGCGGGCAGATGATCATATCGATCCGTGGTCGCCGACAGACGATTCAGGCCAATGGCTGATAGACGAGAGTGCCCCAACAATATCTACGATAACGCCC
This sequence comes from uncultured archaeon, assembly GCA_964476825.1. Taxonomy (GTDB): domain Archaea; phylum Aenigmatarchaeota; class Aenigmatarchaeia; order JACPZZ01; family JACPZZ01; genus JACPZZ01. The sequence goes on along the minus strand of CAYZCD010000019.1, from coordinate 5,165 downwards.
ACAGTTGTCGCATTGGGCGAAGAAAAAACTTATTCCGCAAATGTGAAAGCGGTAACTGGAAAAACAATATCTTCGTGCGATTTATTGGTTAACGGAGTGAAAGTTGACGGCATGTCGTTGGCTTCGGGAACGAACACGGACGGCACATGGACAGGCGAATACACGATTAACACGCCCGCGACTACGTTCATGCGCGCGCATTGCGTTGACAACGAAAATTCTGTCGGTGACGGTTTGGACGTGCAGATCTCTTTGGCAAGCGCAATAACAACCGGCCTGAACCTTCCGCTTAACCGGCCTCCGGTATTCCCAGCTCCGACAGTCGCGGTTGAAAAATTGCAAATGACGAATATAACAGCGAAATATAATTTGGCCGGCGGAAGCGTTATATCAGGCGGCAAGTGCTGGGTATCTTCAAGCGATTTCAACGACCCGTCGAAAGGCATAGTAGGCGCTGCATTGACAGATTTGAACAACGGATATTACACATATTTATTCACTGCGCCGGCGATAACCGGAAATTATAATTATGCAATTTCATGTTCGAAACAAGGTTATCAAATAAGTTCCGGCGGCAATTCGTTTACGGTTTTGGGCTGCGACGGCCTTGTTTGCGTCAAAGTCACTCCTAAAGAAACAGCGGAAGTTTTGAAATTAGGAGAAACGAGGACTTTGAATCTGCTGTTAAAAAACAGGGACGATTTCACAAGGACTTATTCCATATCATTAGCAAGCGCCGACCCAAGGGTTTCTGTTGAAATAGCGCCGTTACAGGTTACGTTAGCCAACGGCGAGGAAAAAACCGTAACGCTCGGCTTGACGTCATTATTGATTACGGACCAATTGATAGTGCAAAATATAATTGTAAAAAATGTTGACCCGTCGAAATCTGCGGACGTTGCAACGTCTGCAATCAATATATCGGTTGCAGTGGGCGTGGTTTCGGAGATAGGGGCTGTTGAGGTCGGTTTGATCTTTGTACTGGCAACCCTGGCTTTGTATAGCAAAACCGGGTTTAGAGTCAATAAAAGGCGGAAATAAAACGTTTATATCTGTTTAATTTGGCCAACGACAAGCGCCGAAAACCTTAAATATCCGATATATTATAATATGGTTCGGCTGGCGGTCAAAGCGGAAGGGAAACATCCGTACCCATCTCGAACACGGTAATTAAGACTTCCTACGATCTAAGCTGTAGTTGGATGATAATCAGCTAGAAGCATATCTTGGATATGTTTCGGTCGATCACGATCCTGCGAAACTTAGGGCGCTGCTTGCCACATTTTTCAAACCCCGTTGAGTTTGGAAAAAAACAATTGAAAAATATCATGTTCCCTGTCGGTGGTAAATTATTGATAAATGATTCCGGTTCGCGCGTAATTTCTGTTGATAAACTTTCAAATGGAAATTTTTATCAAAATACATGCCTGGGTAGTGTAGCGGTCTACCACGCGGGACTGTCAAATAAACTGTTCGGCAAAAATAAATTTGATACAAAGGTTTGTCATACAAACCGTGCATCGGAAACTAAAGTTTCCTATGCTTACAGAACTCCTGTAACCCGGGTTCGAATCCCGGCCCAGGCGCAAGGTCGTAAGGAAAAGATCTCGTCACGAGAAATCAAAAGAAATTCGCATGGGCCCGTAACTCAGCCTGGTAGAGTATCGGGCTTTTAAGCGAGTTGTCGGATGAAGTTTCGATAAGCTACGGCTTAAAAGAGCTGAGACCGTCCGATGGATGGTTTATGATCACACGTAAAGAAACCCGAGAGTCGTGGGTTCAAATCCCGCCGGGCCCAAACCAGGAAAAAGCTCAACCAAAAGAAAATGAAAAAATTCAGCCGAAAAAACCATAAAAAAATTAACGTGGAGAAAGATTCAATGAAAGAAGAGATAAAAATCGCAACTCATATCATTGTGCCAAAACATGAAATACTGACGCCGGATGAGATAAAAAATCTTTTGGACGCTTATAAAATTTCTATAAACCAGCTACCGCGCATAACCGACGATGACGTAATGATAAAAGAAATCGGGGCGAATGTGGGCGATGTCATAAAAATAATCAGGTCGTCGCACACGGCAGGTGTAACAACTTATTACAGGTTAGTTGTGAGGGAACAATCGTGAATTCCAAACTTTTGATGTCTTCGTTTGCCAAGGAACGGGGATTCGTAAAATACCAGTTGGAATCTTTCAACAGCTTCGTCAATTTCAGGCTTCAAAAAATAATAACGCAAATAGGTGAAATCAAACCGGAAGTTCCGGAATTGAATTTAAAAATAAAATTGGGCAAGATAAAACTTGGAAAACCCTCGGTCAAGGAAGCTGACGGCGCGATAAGAACTGTTTTTCCGATGGAAGCGAGGCTAAGGAATTTGACTTACTCTGCTCCGTTGTATGTTGAAATGACCCAGGTCATCAACGACATTGAAGAGCGGCCCGTCATGGTTCATATAGGCGATTTACCGGTAATGGTAAAGAGCGAATTGTGTTCTACGGTGGGATTGTCGGAACAGGAATTGGCCGGAGTCGGCGAAGAGCCGCAGGATCCCGGGGCGTATTTCACCGCAAATGGCACCGAAAGGGCGCTGGTTTTAGTCGAGGAAATATCTCCGAACAGGATTATACTGGAGAAAAAAGAAGGCACGCTCGCAGGTGTCGCCAGGATAAATTCAGAAAAAGACGGCTTCGTCCAAAGGCATATGGTGGAGATGAAGCAGGACGGAATAATCACCGCTTCTTTCGCCAACGTGCACAAGATACCGGTTATAATATTACTCAAAGCTCTCGGCATGGAAACTGATAAGGATATTATTGCGTCCGTTTCCACTGATGCGCAAATCTCAGAAGAATTTTATCCGAACATATACGAAAGCGACGTGAAAAAAGTTGAAGATGCATTGGACGGAATAGGCAAGCATTTGAAAGTCGCGCCGGAATACAGGAAATCACGGGCTGAACAAGTTATTGACAGGTATTTGTTGCCTCATATAGGACAAAAACCCGAGAACAGGCTGGAGAAAGCCAAATACCTTTCGAAGGTTGCAAAAAAACTGATTGACCTGAAAATGGGAAGCGTCATCGAGGATGATTTGGACCATTACGCGAACAAAAGACTGAGGATGTCCGGCGATTTGCTTGAATTATTATTCAGGTCCATATTGCTCGGCCGTTGGGGGTTAATAACAAGGATTTGTTACAATTACCAGAAACTTGCAAAAAGGGGCAAAGTTCCTTCGGTGCAGTCGGTTGTTGAATCTAACGTGCTGACTAACCAACTGGCGTCTTCGCTGGCGACCGGAGCATGGGTCGGCGGAAGAACCGGTGTTTCACAAAGATTGGAAAGGGGAAATTTCATAAGAACATTGTCACATATACGAAATGTTTTATCCCCATTGACGACGACGCAGGAACATTTCGAGGCGCGCGAGTTGCATTTGACCCACTGGGGCCGTTTGTGCCCGTCGGAAACTCCGGAAGGGCCGTCGATAGGCTTGAGAAAATATTTGTCTATAATGGCCGAAGCTACGTCGGGAATGAATGAAAAGGAAAATAAAGAATTATTGGATTCGCTCAATATTGAAAATCCGGTTTGATGATTTATGGCAGACATATACTTTAACGGCAAATTCGTCGGGACTACGGGCAAAGGGGAGAAATTCGTAGAAGATGTCAGGAAAAAGAGGCGCGCGGGATTGTTACCGTCGAAAATGAATGCCGTGTTTTACAAAGAGTTTGATGAAATCAGGATTAATACGGACCCGGGCCGTTTGAGAAGGCCTTTGATAATAGTTGAAAAGGGAAAATTAAAACTCACGGAAGAGCATCTCAATAAAATCCGGACCGGAGAGTTAAAATGGAACGATTTGATTGCGAAAGGGCTGCTTGAATTTTTAGATGCGGAGGAAGAAGAAAACGCTTACATCGCACTCACCGAGAAAGATCTAACAGACGAACATACGCACATGGAAATAAGCCCGAGCATAATTCTCGGCATATCAGCTTCTTTGATTCCGTTTGCCGAACATAACAGAGGGGATCGTGTAAATTACGGCGCAAAAATGACGGGCCAGGCTATAGGCATGTACGCGTCCAATTATCTGATGCGTACCGATACGAAGGCCAATTTGATGATATATCCTCAAATTCCGCTTGTGATGACCGAAAGTTCGGACATAGTCGGATTGACGACGCATCCGGCCGGGCAAAACCTGGTTATTGCTGTCATGCCATACGGCGGTTACAACATGGAAGATGCGTTGGTTATCAACAGAGGATCCGTTGACAGGGGCATGTTAAGATCAGTTTATTTCAGGATTTACGAAACCGATGAAAAGAAATACTGGGGAGGGCAGGAAGACGAGATAAGGATACCCGATCCGACAGTCCGCGGTTACAAAGCCGAGGAAGATTACAAGCGCTTGGGCGAAGACGGAATAATAAACCTTGAAAATGTTGTCACTTCGGGCGATGTTTTAATTGGAAAAATATCGCCGCTGAGATTTCTCGGAACGGTTGAAGAATTTATGACAGGCATAGAAAACAGGCGTGAGTCTTCTGTCACTGTGCGCCACGGCGAGAAAGGCATTGTCGACAAGATTGTCATCTCGGAATCCGCGGACGGCAACAGGCTGATAAAAATTTCCGTAAGGGATGAAAGGATAATTGAAATAGGCGATAAAGTTTCTTCAAGGCACGGGCAAAAAGGGGTTGTAGGTTTGTTGGTTAATCAGGAGGATATGCCTTTCACGGAATCCGGAATAATACCCGACATACTTTTCAACACGCACTCGATACCGTCAAGAATGACGATGGGTCAGTTGTTGGAAATGATAACCGGAAAAACTTCCGCCATGAAGGGCGAGTATTTTGATTCTACAGGATTCACAGGAGTAGATGAAAAATATATACGGGAAGAGTTAGGCAAGGTTGGATTCCGTGAAGACGGCAAGGAAATTATGTATGACGGAAAAACGGGCAAGCAATACGAAGTTTTAATATACACGGGTGTTGCCTATTACCAAAAACTTGACCATATGGTTGCGAATAAAATACATGCAAGATCGAGAGGACCTGTTGCATTGCTGACAAAACAGCCCACGGAAGGCCGCGCGAAAGAAGGCGGTTTGCGTCTCGGTGAAATGGAAAAGGACTGCATCATAG
>CAYZCD010000018.1:0-15545 GCA_964476825.1 uncultured archaeon | reverse complement strand
AACGGGCATCGGAGATAGCTTCGAGAGGACGTTATTCGAAACGCAGCAAGCCTTTAAAAATAATGGACGCGTGATAATTTCGTGAAAAATCTCAAAAAGCTGATTAAAGGCGAAAAAACAGAATTTTATGATTTGGCCGAAGAAGTTTCAATCGGCGGGCTTATTCTCGGCGCGTTTTTGCTTGTTTTCGGCATAATCTTGTCAGCATTCGCACCGGCCGGTTTCGCTGCATTATCGGCCATGTTGGGGGCTTTATTAAGCTTCTTGTCATTAATTTTTATGGTCGTTCTTTGGTTCGCCAAAGACGGTTTTAGATGAACAAAAAAGCTTAAGTTAATACAACTGTTATAATAGGAAGATAAAAATGGAAGAAAAGACCAAGGAAATTCCGGACAAAGAGAAGGTTGAAAGCGTGGCTGCGGTCGAACAAGCTGTAGACGCAGCTGTAGAACCTGTTGTGCCTGTTGATGCGGTCAAAGAAGAAATTGTCCCTGAAGATGTCAAAAATTTAAATCCTTCTTTGGATAAATGGAAACCAAGAACCAAGCTCGGAAAGGAGGTAATGGAAGGCAAATGGGACATACGGACTGTTTTACAAAACGGCATAAAGATCAAGGAATTCCAAATTGTGGATAAATTGCTGCCGGAATTGGGGCATGAAATTATTTACATCGGCGGTTCGCCTGGAAAGGGAGGAGGCAGCCAAAGGACAATCACGAAAAAAACCGCGCGAATGCACAAATCCGGACGCCGTTTTAGGATATCATCCCTTGTTGTCGTTGGTACGGGCGACGGCATTATCGGGGTCGGGCAAGGCACCGGCAAAGAACACCGCAATGCGATTGAAAAAGCGGTCGAACACGCCAAACTTAATTTGATGCTGATAAAAAGGGGCTGCGGTTCGTGGCAATGCAGTTGCGGGCAGCCTCATTCATTACCTTTGCGCGGTTTTGGAAGGGCCGGCTCGGTAACAGTGGAATTAAAACCCGCCCCAAAAGGAACAGGCCTTGCTATGAGCGACGATTTGAAAAAGATCATGAAGGCTGCCGGAGTAAAGGATGCGTGGAGCCGTACGAGCGGAAACACGTCAGCGAGAACAAATTTGATCAAGGCAGGTTTTAACGCGTTAAGAAGCATGAACAACATGAAACAACCTTTTTTGGAAAAAAGGGTTGAACAAAAAAGAGAATGATTTTTATGTATATTGCAGTACGATTGCGCGGACACGCCGGAGTAAAGGGGGACATAGAAGAAACCATGTCACTGCTTGGTTTGAAGGCTGTGAACACATGCGTCATAATCCCTGAAAATGTGGTTAACAGGGGGATGCTGGATAAGGTCAAGGATTATGTGGCATGGGGAGAGGTTGACGAAAAAACCGCAGGCGCATTCGGGATGAAGGAAAAGGATGCAAAAACAATACTTCACTTTAGCCCGCCTTCCAAGGGTTTTAGAAGCCTGAAACTGCATTATCCGAAAGGCGATTTGGGATACCGCGGAAAGGCGATCGGCGAATTCGTACAAACTTTTGGAAAGTTTGGTTAAAATCAGTCAGAAAGAACGGTAATAATTATGGCAAGAAAAGAAAAGAAAACAAAATTCATGCGCGGTTTGCATACCCACGGCCACGGCAACAAGAAAAAATGGAGAGGCGCCGGTTCACGGGGAGGGCGCGGTGAAGCAGGAAAATACCACCATAAAAAAACATGGGCGATGAGATGGGGCAAAGTCAACATCAAGAGAGGTTTCACTTCGATAGGAAGGAAAGAAAAGAGCGTCATAAACGTCGGTGAAATCGAGGATCTGGCAAAAAACAATTCGATAAATCTTATAGAACTTGGCTATGACAAAGTCCTTGGTTCCGGCGAAATAAGGCGCGCTATCAAGGTGGAGGCCGTTGAATTTTCCAAGATTGCCAAAGAAAAAATAGAAAAAGCGGGCGGCCAGGCGATCCAGAAATGATTCTTGAGCCATTATTCAAATTTTTACCTTCTGTAAAAAAGCCGACGGAAAAACAGACGCTGAGCAAAAAATTAACGTGGACGGGCGTAATGCTTTTGCTTTATTTTGCAATGTCACACGTCACAGTTTACGGCGTTTCTGAAACAGCATTGCAGCGTTTTGCTTTCCTTGAATTAATATTGGGATCAAGGTTCGGGTCGCTGATGACGCTAGGTATCGGGCCTATAGTAACCGCGTCAATAATTTTGCAACTCATGGTCGGTTCAAAGATAATAAACTGGGACCTTTCCAAGCACGACCAAAAATTAAAATTCGAATCCACACAAAAACTGCTGGCAATAGCCATCACTGTTGTAGAGGCTGTTGCTTATGTTTCTTTCGGAGCGGTTCCGGCGAAGGCCGGCGCGTCGGCGCTTATTGTCATGCTTTTGATATTGCAGCTTTCGCTGGGCGGCTGGCTAGTCATATTGATGGATGAAATCGTCACGAAATGGGGTTTTGGTTCCGGAATAAGCTTGTTCATCGCAGCGGGCGTTTCGAGCCAGATAATAATACACATGATAAACCCGCTGGCGCCGTGCGTCGACAACCCGCTGAAATTGTGCATACCAGACGAGACGAATAAACCCGCCGGGCTTTTGCCAAACGCTTTGTTAAGTTTGTTGTCAGGAAATGTTGCGGACGCATCGGCGAACCTTATACCTATATTTTCCACGCTCATTGTTTTTCTCATCGTAATCTATGCACAGGCCATCCGCGTTGAGATTCCATTAGCATTCGGATATTTCCGAGGTTTTGGAAGAAGCTGGCCTTTAAAATTCATTTACACCAGCAACATACCGGTGATATTAACGGCCGCGCTTATCGCGAACGTCCAGGTCATGGGCGCGTTAATGGCGTCAAAAGGGTTTCCGATACTCGGGACGTTTGACGCCAACAACTCACCAACGGGCGGGCTTGTGTTTTTGCTTTCCGTGCCCAGGGAGCTTCCAATACAGACTGTGATGCTGACCGTAGGAATTTTCGCGGTTTTGGGCGCCCTGTTTTCCGTTTACTACCTTAAGAAATATCTTTTGGAAACCACTTTGCTTTCGGCTTTGCTCGGGATAATAACCTGGCATTTCGGGTTCCAGGCTCTCGGTTTCACAGCAGCGACGGCGTTAACAGCGCAAAGCGTGCTAAGATTATTCACTTACACAATATTCTTAACAGCGGGTTCGGTTTTATTTTCAATATTCTGGGTTAACACTGCTAACATGAATTCGGAAAGCGTCGCCAAACAGATACAGTCGATAGGCATGCAAATACCGGGATTCCGCCGCGATCCGCGCATCATAGAATCCGTACTGGAGAAGTACATACCAAACCTGGCCGTTTTGGGAGGCGTTTTTATAGGAATCTTGGCCGCGTTCGCAGATTCGGTCAACGCGTTGGGAACAGGAACCGGCATACTATTAACAGTAATGATAATATACAGCATGTACGAACAGCTGGGCGCGCAGCAAATGGAAGACATGCATCCCGCGATAAGGAAGATGTTCGGGAAGGAGTAATATTTTAAATAACGAATTAAATTATCTAGTGATCTTATGCCATTGGTAATTCTCGCAGGCGCTCCGGGCGTTGGAAAAACAACGGTTCAGAACGTCGCCTTGGAGCAGTTGCAGACTGTTAAGCCGGTTAAAGTCGCCACTTTTGGAGATTATATGTTTGAAATAGCGCAGCGTTTGCAGCTGGTCAAAAACAGGGATGAGATGCGAACTAAAATACCGCGCGAAAAATACAAGGAACTTCAGAGGAAAGCGGCGGAACAGATAGCGAATGACGCGAAAGACCGCAATATCATTGTTAACACGCACCTTTCGATGGTGACGTCGTTCGGGCTGATTCCAGGGTTGCCGTTGGAGATATTAAAACTTCTTGACCCGAAAATCATAATTATCGTTGAAGCGGACCCTTCGGAAATAGCGTTGAGGCAAATGGAGGACAAGGCGCGCGAAAGATCGGATTTTGGCGACGCCAGCAAGCTGGAAGCGTTCCAGAATTATTCCCGTTCATGCGCGGCCGCTTATTCCGTTGTGCAAAACATACCCGTGAAAATCATAGTCAACAAGCAGGGGAAAATACGCGACTCTTCCACGGAATTGATAGAGGTTTTAAAGAATGTTTTTTGAGAGCCAGATGGACGCCATTTTTGCCCCGTTAATAGCAGGCGGCATGTTTTTCGCACTTACGGCCATTTCTGTTTTGATGTCCTCGGTCAGCACAGTTTTTTACAGGGTTTTAGTTGACCAGTCTTCGATGAAAGAGGTCAGGAAAAATATGGAAACCTATCGTGAGGTTGCTAACGCGGCGCAAAAGGAGAATAACATCGCGAAGATGAACGAGAACGTCTCCAAAATGATGGAATTAAACAAAAAATATTTTTCATTGTCCACGAAACCTCTGTTGTTCTCGTTAATAATCTTCGCAGTGGTTTTTCCATGGATGGGAAAAGAATTTATCGGGGTTACGGTTAATCTTCCATTCTCAATGCCGTTCATCGGAAACAACGTGGGATGGTTCGGCTGGTACTTTTTGTTGGCGGTTCCGTCGAGCGTGATAATGCGCAAGCTCCTTGACGTGCAATAACGAATTGAACCGTAAAAATAGTTTTAGTTGATTTTATGATAACCAAAGAAAACTCCAGCACGAATGAAAAATACGGCGTCCATGCCGAGAGAAGAAATGTCGAACAACTGATGGGGTACGGCGTAATCAACTTGAATAAGCCGCAAGGACCCACGAGCCACCAGACGGTTGCATGGATACGTGATATGTTGAAATTAAAAAAAGTCTCACACACAGGCACGATAGACCCGATGGTGAGCGGTGTTTTAGTCGTAATGTTAAACGAATCGGTTAAAGCGACGGAATTGATAGGGCATGAAGAAAAGGAGTATGTAGCTTTGATGCACATCCACCAGCAGCTTCCAAAGGAAGTTGTGGAAAAATCCATAAAAAAATTCATCGGAAAAATAAAACAATTGCCGCCGTTAAAATCCGCGGTCGCGCGCCGCGAGCGCATACGCGAAATAATGGATATACAGGTATTGGAGATAAACGGCAAGGATGTTTTGTTCAAAGTTAGCTGTGAAGCGGGCACATACATACGGCGCTTAGTCGACGATATCGGCAAGGATTTGAAATGCGGCGCGCACATGGCAGAGCTGCGAAGAATAAGAGCCGGCATTTTCCGTGAAAACGATTCTTTTACGATGCATGAATTGAAGGATGCGTGGGAGATTTACAAGGAAAACGGAGATGACACAAGATTAAGGAAAATAATAAAGCCGCTGGAAGATATTCTGCAAGCTTTGAAGGTTAAAAAAATAATTGTCAAGGATTCTGCGGTGAATAAAATATGCAACGGCGCGTCTGTCGGTGTCAACGGAATCGCAAGCTTGGACGAAGGAATATCGAAGGGCGAGCGAGTTGTTATTTTATCTCTGAAAGGCGAAGCTGTTGCGATTGCGACGTCGCTAATGGGTTCGAATGAAATCGTTAAATCTGAGCGCGGTTTGGCAGCGAAAACGGACCGCGTTTTGATGAGATTGAATACGTATCCTTACGTGTGAATTAAAAAAATAATAAAGCGCCGAGGAAGGGATTTGAACCCTTACGGAGCAAACGTCGACTGAAGCATACCGTATATTGTATCGGTATGCTTCTAGCTGTTTACGCCCCACCGGATTTCTAAGGCTCCAAACTTAAAGGATTCCTCATTTCGCCGCCATGATCAGAATCAAGCCTTGATGTCATAGCCTCTCAAGTATCGCCTATTTCACTGATCGTTTTACCGATCTCAAAATATCCGGCGCATTTAACCTGGTTCTGCCATCGATCAGACCGAAGCACATATCATGTGCTTCCGATGGCCCGCACCTCGGCTTTCCTCGGCATATTCTAATTACGGCGGAAGGTTAATAAACTTCGGATATAGCTAGTAATTTAATCATGTCCGCCCCATTCAAAGCGTATTGGACACAGGTACATCCTATATTCATGGCTGCGGCCTTACAGGCAGGCCTTGCGGGCAGTTTATTCTATGAGAATTTTAATTTGTACACGTTTTTCGCCGTTTCCGTGGGAATATTTTCAGCATTGTATTATGCCCATGTAAAAGATTCTTACATTGATTATTACGTGCGCCACGAAGACCGCGTTGCGAGTTTAACTAAATACCAAAGTAAATTAGGGATGAGAATTTCCATGGTCATTTTCTTTTTGTCTATGGTGTATCTTTATGCGGTGTCGGGCTGGTTAATAATCCCATTAATGTTTGGCGGCTTGTTTTTAGCGTATACGCACGCGCCATACCTTGACATGAACCCTTTTGGAGCTACTGCCGGATATCCGACGGGTTTGGCGCTGGCCACATTAGCGGGTTATTATTCCCAATCCGGATTGTTGAACAATGAAGTTTTGATTTTTTCGTCGGTCGTCTGGATGATATTGAACGGAGTCAAAATCATTGATGATATCAAGGATTACGAGTGGGATAAATCCTTCGGCAAGCGCACGGCTGTTGTGGCCCTTGGAAAAAAGAATGCGAAAATTGCGGGGTGCGGTTTAGTTATGCTGGGTGCAACTATCGGAATTGCGTTAAGCTTTTTGAAAGTTTTTTCTGTGTTCAGTTCAATAGCATTCGCTTTTTTGTATCCTTTCGCCTTGTTTGCGATTAATAAAAACAAGCGCAAAGAAATTTACGGGCTGCGGATTTTGCTTGTCGGAGTTTATTTGTTCACTATAACTGAAATATTTGTGCTTCTATCCAGGATTTGAGGCAAAAAAATCTTTTTTAATGCGGTTTACGAAATTAAATTATGCAGTCGGACGATGAAGGCCTCCGTTTGGGCGGTTATATAATAAATAAAAAAATATTTCCTATTTTGCTGGTCATCCTGGGTATAATACTTCTTGTATCGGGCTTGTTAAAATGATTTATTAAGCCCGCCGGTGTGATAGTATTATGCCGCTGCTGCCGAGAAGGACAAATGAAAGATGGGAAGCTGTTATCCGCATACCGGTCGCTTTCATTTCCGGCATAATACTCGGTTTGTGGAAAATGGTTGTCGAATTTGTTCTTGTCATACATTGGTTCGTGGTAATTATTACGGGCAAACGGAGCGTCGATTTGGCAAATTTTGCAAATACGTGGATAACGGAATATTACAAATTCACCAGGTATATGAATTTCACGACCAATGAAAGACCGTTCCCGTTCACGCCCATGCATAAACCTGTTGAACCTGTTAAGAAGTAAATTTTTGGGGTTACTTTTCTATACTTCGGTTTTTTATTGAGCTTCGGCTAATGATATTTATGAACTTTTCCGGCAAAGTCGCTTTAGTCACGGGTTCGAGCAGAGGCATTGGAAGGGCCATATCATTGAAATTGGCCGAGCTGGGCGCTGATGTAATAGTCAATAGCACCAAACTCGAATCCGCAAAAATGGTTTCCAAGGAAATAGAATCCATGGGGCGCGATTCGTTTGCTGTGCAGGCCGATGTGTCCAACGGCAGGCAGGTGAAAGACATGTTCGGTTCCGCGATCAAAAAATTTGATAAGATAGACATAATTGTCAACAATGCAGGTATAGTCAACCAAGGATCGTTGCTGAGCCTGGAGGAAAAACAGTGGGACAAACTTATTTCTGTCGACCTTAAAGGCGTTTTTCTTTGTTCCAAGGAAGCCGCGAAACATATGGCAGAACAAAAATACGGCAAAATTGTCAACATAGCTTCTGTCGCGGGCTTGATGGCGTTCCAGGGGCTTGCACATTACTGTTCAGCAAAAGCCGCTGTGATAAGTTTCACAAAAGAGATTGCGCTCGAACTTGCGCCGTTGGGAATAAACGTAAATGCTATTGCGCCGGGCGCCATAGAAACGGATATGACAAAAGATATTAAAAACAATCCGGACGCGTTGAATGCCATACTTTCCAGAATACCAATGAGACGGTTAGGCAAACCTGAGGAGATAGCATCAGCAGCCGCGTTCCTGGCTTCGGACGAGGCTAGTTACATAACCGGCGCGACTTTGGTCGTGGACGGCGGATGGACGACCGGTTAACTATCCGGAAAATTTCTCCGGGTTATTTGAAAAATTCTGCCCGCAATTTTTGCTGCAAAAAAAATAAAATTTGCCTTTGTGTTCTTTTTTGATGGCGTTTTTTTCATCGACGTCCATACCGCATACGGGGTCTCGAACAAGCATGGTATCACTTCATATTTTTCAATGTCCAATTGTACACGACTGCGAATAACCAGCCGTAGAACGCGCCTATCAGCAGGCCGCCAAGCAACGAGACGGGATAACTCATCATGCTACCCCAGAAATTGGGATACATCATGTTCATTATCGAAGGCTGTCCCATCATACCGTGCCATACGACTCCTGTCGCAGCCACGACTGCTCCGAATAAACCGGATGCAGTTGCAACAATTTTTTCGTCAAGTTCATGCATAACTTTTGCTTTTATCTTTGCCAATCCATACACCCCTAAAATAATTTATTTTTTCCTCCATAAAAACATATCATTCTGCAACAAAATGTATCAAAAAATAGATATATAAAGCCAAATGCTTGTATGAAAATATGACTGAAAATAAAAACACGCTGATAATCGACAGGCTGAATGTTTTATTTCTCTTCAATGCGGGCTCAAAACACGGTTATGAGCTGATCAAGGACCTTGAAATATTGACCGGAAGGAAAGTAAGCGCTGGCCAGATATACCCTATGCTCAAAAATTTGCGAAACAGTAAGTTTGTAGATGTTGTTTCAAGGGGAAACCGGGAAAAAAAGGTGTATTCTCTTACAAACCGGGGCAAGAGGGCGATACTTAACGCCTTTTCCAGGGCGGACGGATTGCTTGATTTCTTTATGAAGTACAAGACAAATTCATGTACGCATTGCGGATGCAAAGTTTATACGGGCGGATATAAAATGAAAATTAAATTGAAATCGGCTTATTTTTGCTGCAGTAATTGTGCCGACTCTTATAAAACGAACGGGGGCGGCGTATGAACTATCTGCAAACCGTGGGCGTCAAGAATATAGGAATTTTTTTGATAGCTGTCGGTGTAGTCTCATTTTTAGTAACCGTATCCTTCACGGAATCTTTGATAAAAGCCAATGAAGTGTTGCATGCAAGCTGCCCGCTTCCGACGGGAATTTGCCCTTACACAGGTTTTCCCATCCAATCGGCAATAGCGTTTACGGTGGACATTTCAATTCTTACATCCGGGTTGTACCTGATATCCAATTCAAAAAAATATGAAAAGGCAGATTTTGAAGGAAAGAGAAAATTTGAGGGCGTCATCCGCTCTTTGAACGGGGACGACAAAAAACTTTTTGAGATGGTCGTCAACGAAAATGCCGTATTCCAGAGCGACTTGGTTGAAAAGAGCGGCTTTCCGAAGGCGAGAGTTACCAGGATTTTGGACAGGCTTGAGGCAAGGGGATTGGTGGAAAGAAGACGCAGGGGATTAACAAATGTAATAATGCCTTTAAAGCCTTTTTCTGAGTGAAACTAGTTCCAAACTAACCAATATCTTCCGTTTCAACGTTAATTGCAAGATGAATAGAGTGCATAAATTAACGACGCCCGCAGCGTATGCTTTGATAGCTGTGATGATACTCGTTCTGGCGCTTAACCAGTACATGATACAGTCGATAAAATCGAATATTATTACGGGAAAATTTACCGCTGAAGCGCAAACTAATTCCGCCAATCTCGGAAAAGCAGCAGAAGCGATCATTCCCAAAGGGACTCCGAATGTATACGGTTTGGAGCTTGGTGTGGATTTTGACAAACCCGTGGAATCTTTGAACGTACTGGCAGGTTTGGACGGCGACCTTTATCCTGACGGAAAATTGAAATATGCAAACCTGACCGACGAACAAAAAAACAGGTATCTAAAAATCGGCGCGTCCATAGCGTGTGAATATTGCTGCAGCGCAACTACCTTGGTTTTCAGCAACGGGCAACCGGCGTGCGGCTGCGCGCATTCCGCGGCGATGAGAGGGCTTGCGAAATATTTGCTCATAAACCACGGAAATGAATATTCCGACCAGGAAATACTCAACGAATTGACAAAATGGAAGATATTATTTTTCCCGAAACAGATGATAGCTAAATATCTCCAGACGGGCAGCAGTAGCGTTGACGCAGCCCCTTTGCCGGATATGGTCGGGGGGTGCTAAAAAGTATGAAAGGGGAAGTGCTTTTTGTCGTATTGATTGGAATTTTGCTGTTTGTTTCTGCAATCCAATCTGTGGAATTGATAAAGCTCAATGAACTGGTTAAAACCAGCGGAGCGGCGAACGCTTTTATAGATGCGAAAAATGCGGGCACGAATGTTCTGGGCGACCTTAAAAATGTTCCCGACATGGTTGGAGGATGCTGATAATCATGACAGACTTCAATGTTAAGAAAAACAACATGCTTTTGGCAATTTTTGTACTTTTGGTTTTTGTAGCCGGATTATTGATCGGACCCTCTATTTTCGGCCGTTCCGAAAACCCCGCGACATCGGGAAAAATATCATTCAGCGACGCAATAGGAAAAAAAGCGCCCGGCTTTGCGCTTGAAGACCTTGGCGGCAATAAAATAAAATTAAGCGACTATGAGGGAAAATCCGTTGTCCTTTTCTTTAACGAAGGCCAGATGTGCTATCCAGGATGCTGGAACCAGATTGCGGCATTGGGCAAGGATGAGAGGTTAAACAACGATAAAGTTGCTTCGTTTTCGATAGTGGCTGACCAAAAAAGCGTTTGGGAAGAGATAATGAAAAAAGCGCCCCAGATGAAGGGGTCCAATATATTATTTGACATTAATCGGGCTGTATCGTCTTCGTACGACGTGCTTTCGCTGGAATCATCCATGCATCCGGGATATTATCCGGGTCATACGTACGTTGTGATTGATAGGGAAGGTGTGATAAGGTACACGCTGGACGATCCCAATATGGGAATACAAAACGATAAGCTCGCCGAAATAATATCCAAGTTGTGAATTAATGACAGACCTTATTATCAGCGCTTCTATTATTACGGCATTTGTTGCGGGGATGGCCGCGTTATTTGCACCGTGCTGCATTACCGTGCTGTTGCCGGCGTATCTTGGATCGATATTCAGGCAGCGAAGGACGATTTTCCTAATGACTTTTATTTTTTTCCTCGGCCTTCTGGCTGTATTTCTGCCTTTGGGGCTTGGGATGGCCAGCTTGGGAAAATTTTTCACAGGCAACCATGATTTCCTGTTTGCAGCCGGCGGAATATTTTTTGTTTTACTCGGATTATCAATACTTTCTGGAAAACATTTCTCCCTGCCCTTTTCCATACACCCGAAAATTAACGTAAAAAATGCGGGTTCCGTGTTTGTTTTGGGAATATTTTCCGCGTTTGCGACGCTGTGCTGCGCCCCCGTGCTTGCGGGCGTGATGGCTTTATCGGTTTTACCAGGTTCGTTGTTCTGGGGCGCAGTCTATTCCTTAGCTTATGTATTGGGAATGACCATCCCCCTGTTCGTGATAGCTTATTTCATTGACAAATCGGAAATAACGGATAAAATTTCAGTGTTTAAGAAAAAAGTTTCTTATTCATTCCTCAGAAATGAAGTGAGCATAACGATGTCCGAAATTTTGTCGGGGGTTACGTTCTTATTTATGGGTTTGCTGCTGGTTTATCTTACTTATATGGGACAGCTTGCAATGGGCGGAGGATACCAGACTGAAATTAACATTTTCGTATCAAATGTTTCAGAATACCTTAAAAACGTTTTCGGGAACGCGCCTTCGGTAATATGGCCGGTTTTTGTGGCGCTGCTGTTTTTGGCAATAATCAAAATGGCGTGGAAGGAGGGGTCATCTAATGGCAAGAAAAAAACGCGTTGAGAACAGAATATTGGAATATGCTGTTGTATTGCTGGCGTTGGCGCTGTTGGTTTTTGTGTTTGTTAGCGGCTATTTGCCCAACGCAAACGGTGCGGTAAAAAACCTGCCGGACAAATGCAAAGCACAGAGCGGTTATACGCAAGAGCAATGGAAGGAGCACATGGGCCATCACCCGGACTTTTATGAGGAATGCTTGAAATGAAACATGCCATTTACGGCGTTTCAGCAAGCTTAGCCATGGCAGCTGTTTATTTCGGAATAGTTTCTTATTTTAATTCATTCAGCCACGCGGTGTCGCAATTCATTTCTTTGTGGCCTTTTATGATATTGTTGATATCGGGATTCGGCGCGCAAGCCGGCCTTTTCAGTTATATAAAAGAGAATTCTGCCGGAGCTTCTCCGAGATTCGCAGCGGCATCGGGCACAGTTTCTACGGGATCGATGGTCGCTTGTTGCGCACACCATGCCAGCGATGTGTTACCGTTTGTCGGCCTTTCTTTTGCTGCGGCATTCGTTGATAGATACCAACTGTTTTTCCTTTTGTTGGGAATAATGTCTAACATTCTGGGGCTTTTGTTCATGTTGGGAATTATGCAGAGGCTCAACATGAGATTTGCTAGGAAATCGATTTTTAAAAAAATTATGCGATACGATATGGGCAAAGCGTTTAAGTTTTCCGCGTCGGCGGGTGCCGCATTGCTGCTTTCGGTGTTTCTTGTTTCTTGAATTTACCCGTATTTTCTGACGAAATAATTATAAATCAAAACAAACACTGCGCCGTAAAACGCGCCGATTAAAAAGACATCCACCAGCCCGATAAGGAAATTCGTGACATCCAGCCATTTAAACCATGGAAGAAGCTCAAAAATCTGGTGGTGGAGCGGGTTGGACTTATACATGCCGTATGCGACACACGTCACATAAGCCACGGCGGAAAAGGAGCCGAGTGCGAGGCTGGTAACTTTAAGGCTCAATTCGTGGTTGAAGCTTGTTTTTCTTTTGGCCATTTAATCCGCCTCCGGATATAATATATATCTCAAATTAGATATATAAATCACTATTCTTAATTATTAGGGATGGCTACGGATCCTGTATGCGGAATGCAAGTCGACGAGAAAAACGCAGTTTATAAAAAGGAAAAAGACGGCCAGACGTTTTATTTTTGCAGCGAGAAATGTTTGAAAGAATTTGAACATCCGGAAGTTGAATATAAAAAATTAAAGCAGATGACAGTTTTCAGCGCTGTTTTTTCTTCCATGGCGCTTTTTTTCACATATTTTCCCGTTTTGCCTTTTCTCCCCAATAACATTTGGCTGTTCATTTTTGCAACACCTGTTCAATTCATTGCGGGCCGTACCTTTTACAGGGGGACCTGGGATGCGGTAAAAGCCAAAACAGCGAATATGGACACATTGATATCTTTGGGCACGTCGGCTGCGTGGCTTTACAGCACTTTGATAATTTTTTTACCACAGACCTTTAAAGGCGATGTGTATTTCGACACTTCCGCAGTTATAATTTCTTTGATATTGATCGGAAAGCTACTCGAAGAAATTGCGAAAGGCAAGGCTTCGGAATCTTTGCGAAAACTACTTGACCTGATGCCGAAAACCGCTACAGTTGTAAGAGACGGCAAAGAAATTACGACACCTGTTGATGAAATCAAAGCCGGCGATATTATGGTTGTGAAACCCGGAGAATCCATACCAACAGACGGCGTCATAGTTGAAGGACATACAGAAATCAATGAATCAATGATAACCGGCGAAAGCCTTCCCGTAAGCAGAAAAGAAGGCGATAAGGTGATAGGATCAACGATAAATAAGTCGGGATTGTTGAAAATAAAAGCGACTAATGTTGGAGCGGATACAACTTTGGCCCAGATTATTGATTTGGTGGGAAAAGCACAGCTGTCAAAAGTTCCGATACAGCGTTTGGCCGATAAAGTTTCCGCCTATTTTGTGCCAATCGTTATAGTAATCGCGCTCATTTCTTCAATTGCGTGGTACGCAGTCACTTCGGATTTCATTTTTTCAATGACTGTAGCCATCATGGTTTTAATTATAGCATGCCCGTGCGCGTTAGGGTTGGCCACGCCTACGGCCATTCTCGTTGGAACCGGAAAGGCGGCTGAAAACGGAATACTAATCAGAAACGGCGAGGCACTTGAAAATGCGCATAAAATCAATTCTATCATATTCGACAAAACAGGCACGCTTACGAAGGGTGAACCTTCGGTAACCGACATAATATCATTGACCGGTGACAGTGAAGAACTTCTGAAAGTAGCCGCGATAACAGAGAAAGGGTCTGAACATCCCATAGGCGAGGCGATACTAAGGAAGGCGGAAGAGCAAAAAATTAAAGTTGATTACGCGAAATTTTATGAAACAATTTCTGGAAAAGGTATAAAGGCGAAATATCTGGGCAAGACGGCTCTTGTAGGCAATTTTGAATTTGTAAAAGAATCGGGTGTAGACGTCAACCAATTGCAAACGGACGGGGAAAAGCTTGAAAAAGAAGGCAAAACAGTTGTAGTCGTCGCGTACAATAAAAGACCATTGGGCGTCATAGGTATAGCGGATACGCTGCAGGATTATTCCGCCGAAGCCGTAAAAGCGCTGAAAAGCAAGCGCATTGAAGTAATGATGATCACCGGGGATAACGAACAGACTGCAAAAGCGATAGCGTCTTTGGCAGGAATAGAAAAAGTGTTTGCGCGTGTGTTACCTCAAAACAAGGCGGACAAGATTAAAGAGTTGCAGTCGGAAGGAAAGATTGTCGCCTTTGTCGGCGACGGCATCAATGATGCGCCCGCGCTTGCGCAGGCGGATGTGGGCATCGCTATCGGATCAGGCACCGATGTCGCGAAAGAAACCGGAAATATAGTGCTGATTAAACACGATTTGCGCGACGTTTTTATTGCAATTGATGTTAGCAGATACACAATGAAGAAAATAAAACAGAACCTTTTCTGGGCTTTTTTCTACAATACCGCGGGCATACCAGTCGCTGCCGGTCTGTTATACCCGTATTTCGGTTTGCTGCTGACTCCGATAATCGCAGCTGCGGCGATGGCTTTTAGCTCGTTTTTTGTTGTGGGCAATTCGGTTTTGATGAAAAGCTATAGGCCTAAATTTTAATTTTTATCGGCTGCCATATTGTTTGTCGTGCATAGTGCAGTAGTGTTTTATATTCTTTGTGGCTGATAAAAGTTCTTCAGAAGATTACTATGTCTAATCCTGTAAAAATCGTTGCTACCATAGGCCCGGCCAGCAATAAGCGGGATATTATCGAAAAATTGATCAATAACGGCGTCGACGTTTTCCGTTTTAATTTCAAGCACAACGAGTCGGAATGGCACGCGGAAACGATAGGACTGGTTCGCGAAGTGGCCAAACAAATCGGTTCGAATGTCGCCATACTCCTTGATTTGCCGGGACCGAGGGTAAGGCTTGATCTGGGCAAAGAAAAAATTGATGTTAAAAAAGGCCAACTCTTTTCTGTGGAAGGCGAGTTAGCGGACGGAAATTTTATACGCATTTCCCATCCCGAAGTGATAAACAAGCTGCAGAGCGGGCACAGGGTCATGGCGGATGACGGGGCTTTCGACTTCCGCGTAGAGGTTATAAAAGGTAAGAA
>CAYZCD010000017.1:16360-16637 GCA_964476825.1 uncultured archaeon | reverse complement strand
TACATCCAGAAAGGGATCGGCGTACCTGAAAACGTATTCCGGCATAAAAACACTAATAGTTGTTGGTGGAGAACTATTTAATATCTTAAGAACTTGTTTGTGTTTGGAGTTCTATCGGAACTGCGTATAACCGAAAAACAGGTCAAATATAATTTATGATATATTTTCATGGACAAATTTGATACCAGTAAAATCCAGTTTAGTCCGCAAGACGTTAACAGGGGTTTGAAACTGCCTTTTAAGGTTACAGCCGAATTGGCGGAGGAAACCGGAATAC
>CAYZCD010000017.1:0-16350 GCA_964476825.1 uncultured archaeon | reverse complement strand
GGGACGGATATATGAGTATAAATCGTCGCAGTAATTTTAAGGAGCATAGATATGAAATAAGTTTTGGTTACAGAGATGAAGGTTACAGGAGTAGCTACGTTATACCGTTGATGCAAAAACTGTACGGAGTGCAACCTAGGATATATCATTACCCAAAAGAAGGCTATTCTCAAGTGCGCTACAACTACAAAGGGTTAGTTCAATTCAAACATTTCATCATAGGTTTGCCCACCGGAAACAAGGCAAAGATAATAACGATACCTAAGATAATCTTAGATTCGCCGTTTGTAGCGAGATGCATCAGGGGAATAACGGAGACAGACGGTACGCTAACTTTCAAGAGGCGTCATAGAGATGTGCATTATTACCCCTATATAAGAATCGATATGACAAGTAAACCTCTGATCAAACAAATAGACTCTGTGCTGAGAAAAATTGGAATAAAGTTTTCTGTTCTTTACGATTACTTGGTAAAAGATGATAGTGCGTTCGGTGATTGTTTACATCAGCAAATATGTGTTAGTGGCAAAAAGAATGTGTTGGACTGGAAAAAGAAAATAGGGTTTTCTAACCCACGTAATATTGCTAGGTTGAATGTGTGGAAAGAAAAGGGATTTGTCCCCAAAGATATGCTGTTCAATAAATATGCTGTGTAAGATGTGTGCAAATCAGCTTTGAACCCGTTGTTGATTAACGGAATACGTTCTCCGCAGTTTCTAATTCAAAAATAACCTTATTAATTTTTGGATGCAATTTTGACAGCGTACCAATTTCAGCGAAATATTTAGTTTTATCCTTAAAGAACATAGTACCTTTTATACTTTCTGGATATCTAAAAGACTCTCCCGCGGCGTCCAATTTGTTTATGAAAATAATAAAATCTTCTACTTCGGAAATGATTTTGAATTCACGGTTCAACTTTTTTATTTTCAGCAAAGGCTTCTCGAGATCGTGTTTAATATCATAAAATGATCTGGGAGAGCAGCCGGATTTTAACATAAACCCTTTTAATTGCAATTCTACATATTGTCTAAAAAGCGAAAGTATAGGTAATACGTCCCTTTCCGAATAGAACGGTTTCTCATAATACTGTAGGTCTAAGAGCACTTGACAGATTATCTTGTAAGAATCTGCGTAATCTAAGTAGTGGTCAGATCTTTCAGAATACCATTCCGGTGGTGTTAGATCGTATATTTTATCCGGCATGCAATTACCCTTATTTTCTAACTCATTGGATGTGTAATGCCTTGGGTGGGAATTGAACCCACTACCCCGTGATTTCATTTCATAGCCAAAAGACTCATTACTCATAAATGAATTTATGAGTCACGTGCTCTACCGATGAGCCACCAAGGCGCTTTGAATAACTTTCATGGCGCCATTTAAATTTGTTTCTTTAGGAGAGCGCATACGTTCTTTGAGAACATTTTGACCGGCAATTTGTAGGAGTCTTCTGGAAACAGTTTTAATACGGTAAGACCGGCTTGTTTAGCAAACTTCTCCAGTTCTCCGTAGGTGAACAAATGGTAATATCTCTGGTGCATTGAGCCTTTGTGGTTCCAGGTTACGTATCGGTCTTTTTTGCCGAGTATAAAGCGCGGCTGGTTTTTATTCCAAGCCGTGACGAGAGCAATGCCATCTGGTTTTAGGACGCGAAAAACTTCTTTGAACGCTTTTAACCGCTTTTCATCCGAATCGAGATGGTGGAAAACAGCGACAGAAATTGCATAGTCAAACGTATTATCCCGGAAAGGCAAATCCAAGCAATTCGCCTTAACCAATGGGAAATTCAGTTTATTTTTTTCCAGGTTTTTCTTGGCCCAGAATAATTGTTGCTTGCTGATATCAGCCCCTACGCAATCGAAGCCGTGTTTCGCAAAAATTATGGAGTGCATGGCATTGCCGCAGCCTATGTCCAGTATTTTGCCTTTCATCCATTTTGATGCGTAATATTCCGGGTTGAATATGTAAAATGGATCCCGCCGCAATTGGTACCAGCCTTCCGATATCGCGTCGTAAACATTCTCGACGTTTTCATCCGTTAATCGCATAAGCTTATCTTGCTTTGGGAATGTATTTAATCGCATGATTGAAGAGACAAATGTCAAGAAGAAAGTGCGCACAATATCCGGGGTGAGCATAGTGGCTGTAATGACGAAACCGCTTCCGTGCCCTGGTAAATGTGTTTATTGTCCGGGCGGCGTAGACAAAGAGATTCCTACGCCGAAAAGCTACCTGCCAAAATCGCCCGTAGTAATGCGCGCAATGCGTGACGCTTATGACCCGTACAGGCAGGTGGATTCGCGTTTAAACGCGTTAAAATCCATGGGTCACATCACGGACAAAGTTGAAATTATAATAATGGGCGGCACGTTCATGGCCACGCCCGTAAACTACCGCCACGATTTCATCAAAGGCTGTTACGACGGTTTGAACGGTCTCGTTTCTGCATCTTTGGAAAACGCAAAAAATTACAACGAGACCGCAGACAACCGCTGCGTTGCAATGTGCATAGAAACGCGGCCTGACTGGGCGCTCGAATACCAGATAAACCAGATGCTAAATTTCGGTGCCACGCGCGTTGAGTTGGGCGTGCAAATTCCGGACGATGAAAATTATAAATTGACAAAACGCGGCCACACCGTTAAGGACGTGATAGAATCCACGAAGCTGTTGAAGGATTCCGGGTTCAAAGTTTATTACCATTACATGTGCAACCTTCCCGGATCGGATTTAAAAAAAGATTTGGAAATGTTTAAAATTTTATTTGAAAACCCGGATTTCCGGCCGGATGGCGTGAAAATTTACCCGTGTTTGGTCTTGGAAAACACGGAACTGCAACAGTGGTTTAAAGATGATAAACATTACGCATATACAAACGACGAACTCATTGAACTGTTGGCTAAACTAAAACTGGAAGTTCCAAGATACGCAAGAATATCCCGTGTGATGCGCGACATACCCGCAGAATATGTGGTCGGAGGCACGAAATATTCCCATTTGCGTGATGCGGTGAAAGCGAAGATGTTGAAAAAAGGCAGGAAATGCGTCTGCACAAGGTGCCGTGAAGTCGGTTACAATTTGTTGAATGGAAATCACATCGATGAAAATGAAATAAAACTGGCGAGAACAGATTACGAAGCGTCGGGAGGACATGAAATATTTTTGAGTTTTGAGGACGCGAAGAATGACATATTATTGGGACTTCTTCGTCTGAGATTCCCGTCTCGGCCGTTTAGGCCGGAAATAACGCCAAGCACATCGCTGGTGAGGGAAATACACGTATTCGGAAAAGAAACTGCAATAGGCGAGACGTTCTCGGAAAACCAGTTCCAGCACCGCGGTTTCGGCAAAAAACTTCTGGAAGAGGCCGAAAGAATTTCAAGGGAAAGCGGAATGGAAAAAATCGCAGTCATCTCTGGGGTCGGCGTGCGCGAATATTACAGGAAGCTTGGTTATGTGTTGGAAGGCGCGTATATGGTTAAAAAACTTTAAATCGCGATCGCAATTATTCCGGCTATCGCAGAAAACACACCGAAGTATTGCAATTTTGTAAGTCTTTCTTTCGTCAACAGGAATGCAAGTACGACGGTTATTATAGGCGAAGATGACGCAATTGATGAAACTATGGAAAAATGAGTTTTGCTCACTCCGTTGATATATGCGATGTTGCCCAATGCAAGCAAAAATCCGGCGAGAAACGCGGGAAAAAACGGTTTGGATGTTATCCACTTCAGGGAATATCTGCGCTTCGCGAACACAATCGAAACCAGAATGAGCTGGGAAACTAGAAAAACAGCGCTGGCTGACAGCCATCCGATTTCATCCGCGGGCGCCTTGATAATTGAGTGGGATATGCCCCACGAAAACAGCGCGATAAATGCTTCCGGCGCGCCTTTCGCGACGCCGTTCTTCATGACTTCCAGCGGTTTATTCGTTTTTACCGACACCAGGGCCAGGCCGATAATTACAGTCGCGGCGCCTAACAGTTGCATCGTTGTGGGTATCTGCGAAAATAAAACAAAGCCGATGATTATTGCAATAATAGACCAGCTGTTTGCTATCGGCGAAACGAGGGAAAGTTTCCCCTTTTCCATGCTTTTGTAGAACATGTACAGGCCGAATAAATCGAGAAAACCTGAAACAAAAGATAACACGGATGAGCGTGTTGTGAAAACAAGGGTCTCTTGGGAAAGCATCGCATATGCCGTTAATGCCGCGGCTCCGCCGGCTCCTGAAACGAGCAGTGTTGATATTTTGCCTATTTTGTTTACCGCGCCGAAAACTATGAAATCCGCAACGCCCCAGCTGAACATTGTAACTAAGGCCAGCAGCAAGCCTTCCGTAACAGTCATGCAGTTTAATTAAAGTTTGTTTCAGAAATAATCAATCAGGCCTTGACTCTTGCGCGTATCCTATTAAAATTATACAATCCAGGATCCTGCTCAAGTTGGCCCCTAAAAATGTATGCTGCAGCAGCATCGCCAACAGGGTCGCCCAAGTTGACGTATGACACTCTTTTTTCCCCGTTACCAGCATCTACGAAAGTTCTGCCCGTCCCATCGGTATAACCGGTAAATAAATTAAATTGACACGTTTCCAGATCCAAAACCCTGAACCTCTTCAATTTTTCCTCGTGCGGATCTTCCATAAAACATTTTATTTTGAGAATAAAGATATAAATGGGCCGGTCAACGGAATTTAACTTTTTATAGCACCGCTCCCAACAATTCTCACGCCCTGCGATTCCGGCCTTAATATCACGGCAATCTCGCCCGGTTCAAACACAACCGGCTTCATGAACTGGAGCTTCATAGGAGCTAATGAAATTATTTTTGCGGTCTTCATCTGCATTCCTATGTTAATTACGAAAGTTTGGTTTTCTTTTACGTCTTCTTTGAAGTATTTGTTTTGTTTGTAATCCAAAATTATTTCCTGGGAAACTTTTGTAACGATAGAATTTGATAGGACGTCTCCGCGTTGTACGTCGCGCGCTTCGGCGCCTTTGATTGCTAACCCGACACGAGCAGGCGACGACGCTTCCGTAACGGTGTCGTCGTGCATCTGTATGGATTTTATCATCACTTCAGTGCCAGCGGGCAGGAGTTTTATGTTGTCGTATGTTTTTATTTTTCCCCTATCCAATTTTCCGAGTAACACAGCGCCGACACCCTTGACTTCGAATGAATGGTCTATGACAACCTTCGCTTCGCCGTCCTTTGAAACAGCAGCCAGCGAATCCATTTCATTTTTTAAATTTTCTATTTCAACCAATTTGTATTTCTCAACAACAGTTCCTTTGATCATCGTTAACAATTGATTGCGATCGACTTCGTAAGAATGGCAAAGCAAACCTTTGTCTTTGTTCAGGACATCGAGCGCTATTATCTGCTCGCCGGTGAATTTGTCCAGTTTGGAAACATAGAAAATTACATATTCGCCCATTTGAACCGCTTGGAATAAAGATTGTATTTTATCCGGAAAGGCTGTTGCGATTGTCCACGTTTTAACAACGCCCGCGTCTTTGCGGTCGTAGATTGTTATATCGGAAGAGGTCCCTTTCTTGCCCCATTCTTTAACTGCGGATTCATCGCCTAAGAATGTGTAGTTGATGGAGATCATAGAATCAATTAGCTCATCGAGAAGTTATATCCCCGTCCGGGAGTTTGTTCGTTTACCAGGAAGGATAATTTATCCCTCCCTTTGTCGGTTTCCAATTCCGCGTTGAATTCAATTCCGCCGAATGTGCCTATGACGCCGTATTTCCATCTGGTAGTTATTCTTCCCGCGTATGTTCCAGTCTGGACGCGCCTGTCATCCTCTTTGAGTATGTACATAGAAGTGGCGTCCCTGATCAATTCATCCTGCTCGTCGCGTGTCAGGTAAGACGCCCCTCTGAGGAATGTTATGCCCCATTTGATGCCCGCGTATTCCGTTTCAAACATTTTACGTCTAACGGAATTTGAGTATAAAATATTTAAATTGATAATGGGCCCAACGGGATTTGAACCCATGACACCTCGATTAAGAGTTTCACCGTGATCCTTTCCGGATAACCCGAGTGCTCTGCCAGGCTGAGCTATGGGCCCTATCTACCATGTATATAGTTGTAGGTTAAAAATCTATCGGAACACCGTTATCGAAACTTGTAGTAACATCCGAAGAGAAATCCATTAATTAATGAGGACTAAAAGAAGTTATGAGCCGGAATTCGTGGAATTTATTTGTCATCGGTACAAGAACGGATATTCTCTGCGGTATATGTCCAAGTATCATGAAATTCCAATAGCTACATTACATAACTGGTTTTCTAAAAGAGGGATATTGAGAAGGTTGACATTAGTTAGAAAGGTCAAAACCAGAGATTCTTACAAAATAGGGCTTTTCGTCGGTATGTGGGCAGGCGACGGGAGTAGATCATTAGCTACAAAGGGCCGTTATACTGTTAGATTCCACTTTAACTCAGATGACATTTTTTGCCACGAACTTGTCTACGACCTGATAAGATCTCTTTTCGGTTCCAGGATAAATATAGTTAAAGGTCCGGGAAAGAAGTTTGAAATAAAAACATACTCAAAATTTATTTACAAATTCTTGGAGGAGTATCTGGACTTCTCAAACGACAAGTGCGGTACAGTTAAGTTGAAAATGAGTTTCGAAAGACACACCAAAAGATTTGCATTCGGATTTGTGAAAGGTTTGGCACTTACAGATGGTCATTTTGGGAAAAAATTTGTATTCTGTACGATATCTAAAAGTCTTGCTAAACAGTTTGTTAGAATTCTAAAACATTTGGGTTGGAACCCTAAAACTTATGTACTAAAAAGAGCCAATCCTAAGCACAGGCCGCTTTGGATGGTACGGCTTCGTGTAGATGAAACAAAGAAATTTTCCAAGTTTTTGGTTTTAAGCGAGAGGGTTCCTATAAAGAAAATCTAGAGCTTTCTCTTCCTTTGGACGGTTTTTCTGCGCCACGAGTAATCGCGCATTTTCGGCGATCTTCCGAAACCGCAGGCGGCGCATTTACTCTTCTGTAAGTGGTATGTGTACCTGCCGCAGCGACGGCAGCGCATGTGCGTTTTCTTATTATGTTTCCCGAAAGAGGATGTCCCTTTTGTCAATTAGTGCACCTTTAGAAACTTAATCTCATTTGGAAGGCGATATCAAAATGATGTTGTCCCCGCGCACCAGCACATCGCCCAGTTTTCTGCTCTTCTGCGCCGAATTTTCATCCGCGTCTTCAAGCCATATGTTCAGGTGCTGGTCGAAAGATTTTAAAACGCCGTTGATCTCTTCGCCGCCTTTTAATTTAATTATTACGCGTTTCCCTTTGGCCTGGTCCAACTCGTTGAACGGCCTGCTGGACGAATCGTTGTCGCTCATTTAATTCCCCATGTAATATAAAATAGTGATGCTTATAAATCTGCTTATTCTCCTAAGTAATTAATATGCGTACTCTAAATTATGGTGAGATCTAAATGACAAAATGGAACCTTAAGCCGCACAGGAAACCGACCGGAGGTAAACTTAACCGGTTGGGCAAGAAGATGAGAAGCGACCGACGGCCCGAACCGCTGTTTACCAAGCTCGGCGAGCTTGTTAGAAAGACAAAACGTTCCGTCGGCGGCGTAGTCAGTTACGTCACATTATCAACGAACATGGCCAACGTTACGGATCCATCGACAGGCAAGACAAAGAAAGTCAAGATATTGACCGTTGTTGAAAGCCCGTCAAACCCGAACTTCATAAGGAGGAACATAATAACTCGTGGTTCTACAGTAAACACAGAAGCAGGCAAGGCGCGTGTTACGTCGAGGCCGAGCCGTTCCGGTGTTGTGAATGCCGTCTTGGTCGAGCAGAAAAAATAATTTATAATTTTATTTAAATTTTAACTTTTTACCCGCGAGTTTTGTTTTTTTATAACCTGTCAATTTCTTTAAAATTGCTATCGCAGCTAAAGCCGACCCGGTTATTGCCAACGGGACCAGATAGTCGTTTGTTCTGGATGTAACCGCGCCTGTAACGCTGTTGTTCAAACCGTTTATCGGGCTGTTCGTGGTGGTCGAAGACGAATTGCTTTGAGTTACGCCGGGCGGTTTGGTCGGATCTTTTTTAACAGTCACTAGAATCATTGTAGTAGTGGTTGTCGAAGTGGTCGTCGTTGTAGTTATTGAAGAACCGCCCCCTCCGCCGCCCGAACTTTTCGGGGGTGAAGTGGAAGCGCACGCCGAACACACGCCGCCGCAATCCGTCCCGCTTTCGTCCTGGTTTTGTATGCCGTCGCTGCACGTCGGCATCACAAACACTCCGTATAAACTGAAGTGGGTTGAATTGGCCCAGATATATTTTTCCGTTTTGTTTACCCCTCCGACAATCGAACCGTCATAGGGCAACCAAGTTCCGTTTGGATGGTTGTAATAGATTCTTAAATTGTTCTCATCATAGCCTGCCGGAATATCGGAAGATGAGTAGAATATTCTCATCTCAACCCAATTTAAGACTTGGGTTAGGAAACCGCCTGCGGATATTTCCGTAAATTTGTTTATCGCAATGCCGTTGGCATTATCATTGGACGGGTTTGTTGAATAGGAGGCTACAACCAACGAGTCTGTGGAACCCGAGGAGCTTGAGCTTATATTGAGGGATATGTTCAATTCCGAAGAAAGGTTCAATTCTATTTTTTCTCCTACGGGTATGTGTGTGTTGCTGTAATAAGCAGACCCGCCGGAATCCGATACTGTAATATTTCCGATTGAATAGTTCACGGAGTTTCCGCCCGAGTCCGTAAGCGATACATTTACATAAAACACGCCTGTATCCAAAATTGAA
The DNA here is from genome assembly GCA_964476825.1 of uncultured archaeon. Lineage (GTDB taxonomy): Archaea > Aenigmatarchaeota > Aenigmatarchaeia > JACPZZ01 > JACPZZ01 > JACPZZ01. Next base: position 7,521 of record CAYZCD010000017.1, on the reverse strand, counting down.
GAATTGAACGTAATCAGGTTCGTCATGATGTTGCCTTTCCAAGTTATTTGGTCCATGTATAGGCGAATTACGTTAGGGTTAGTTTTATTGTATATATTGGCGGACACGTTTGTGTAACTGTAATCTTCCGAAAGCGTCATTAGAGTAACATTGGAATTTCTCTTGACGGATCTCGGGGCTATTACCGATTCTTTTAATTTGGGGGCAGTGGTGTCTTTCGCCCTGATAAAGATGTGCGAAAGCGTGTTGTTTGCGGTATAATTTTCGTTTTCTGATGAATTTACCCAGATGTGGTAACCGCCGGCGGAAGATACGTCTGTATCAGAATCCATAATGCCCTTTTGAGATAGTACAAATTCCGGCGTGTCCGGCGACGATAAGTTTGCATATATGTTGAATGTTATCGCCGGATCCGAAGCCGAAACGTAGATGCGGAAAGGTTCGCCCACTTCGAAATCAAATGTTTCGCTGCCTTCGGAAGGCGTTTTATTTAATTTTATTATTGTGTAGGCCGAAACGTTTTTCTTTATCGCGTAATTTATTTGGCTTGTTTTATTCCAGTTATCGTACGAATCGCTTACGTACCAGATTATTCTATGGCCGGATTCATTGGCGCCCAAGCTGTGCAGTGTGACCGACCAGTTTCCGGATTTCACGGGTGGTGCGGAATTAGTTGAATAAACGGACGCCGTGTAATTCAACAGGTCGAATTGAAATATTGCGCTTTCTATTCCAATATCGTCTTCTGCGGTCAAGTTGAACGTATAATTTCTGGCCGGGTTGTAATCGGCGCCGCTTTCTGGCAGGCTGAAATTACCCAAAATTAACGGCGCTTGCGTATTTTCTATTATGGCGAAATGGGTTTGTGAAGATTCAGAATAATTCTGGTCGCCGGAAAAATATGCGGTTATGTTGTACGTGCCTTTTTTACCCAGCAGCGTAGTGTTGTATAATTTGTCTGTTGCGTTCTGGTCCAGCCAGCCGGACACGTTTGCAGTTAGCGTTACATTTTTACCGGTTACATTAACGAAGGCGGTGAAATTCGCAAACGTTGAAATGTTGTATGCGAAATCGTCCGGTGTGCTGTTAAGCAGGAGTGTCGTGTTTGTCGGCTGTTTGTTTATCGAAAACTTGAGCGGTGTTGTGGAGTTCCACATATTGAGAGTGTTGTTGGCGTACCATCTGTACGAATACGAACCAGCTGAAAGGTCGGTTAAGTTTATCCGGAAAATTCCCTGGGAATCGTTGGCCACGGCGGGCGAGGTGTATTTGGTATAATTCATAGAGCTGAGCTCGAAAATCGCTTGCGACATGGTTGCCGTTCCGTTGCCGCCGGTGTCGTTCCATTTTATCTGGAAGCTGTAATTTTGTCCCGGTTCGTAGGTTTCATGCAGGTAGGAATTATTAAAGGACCATATGGGTGCAGACGGTTCGTTCAAAGTGAGAAGCAGCTTCCATTTTGTTATGTTGCCCGTGTCTATCGGAGCATAATCTTTAACCTTTAGCAGCCAAGTTCCATTGGCGGGCTCGTTGATAAATTGGTGCAATCCCTCCGGTGTTTTTGGAACCGTTTCGTTGCCGTACCACGTGAACAAGTTATCAGTACCGCCGCCCGTGAGATAATGGAGAAATATGGACTTTCCGGAAGGCGACTGTAGCTGAATTTTTAAATCGCCGATATACGTGTGATTTATTCCCACGAACACTGAGATGTTGTTGACATTACCGGACAATTGGTTTGGAACGGTTATGGAACTGGAATTGCCCGGTAGCGGATAATCTTTGATAATCATCGGTGTGTTGTTCTCCAACAAATATGTTTTGTCTCCCGGTTTTCCGTATATCGGCGCTACAGGGCAGTATGAATTGAATATTCCGTGGTTGATGTAGAAAGCCCTGCAAATTTCGCTTGAGTGGGGCGTGCCGTCGGCAAGATCTCCGTTGTCGTCGTCCGCAATTAACATGTCCGCAAGAAATTGCGTGAATGTTTGTCCTTTTAATTTCATTGTACGTATTGTCAGGTTGTCTACTGTGCTATTGCCTAACAATCCTCTAAGGTCCCACAAAGCGCCGGAAATTATTCTGCCGTCGTCATGGGCCTCGTCATTGAAATCTTCCGGCACCTTCAGGCTGTTGTTAAGGTATCTTGTCGAAGATTCTGGCAAAATTTTGTTTCCTATCACAGAATCGTTTCTTAATGTGGCCGAGAAATAATCCGCTACGCCTTCGTGCATTGAACCCCCGTTCTCGCCGGGCGACAGGTCTAGGATGTTCATAACTTTGTCAATGACCAGATGGGCGTATTCATGGTAAATCACGTCGCTTCCAAGCGAAGTCGCCTCGCAACCCCCGCCCGCGCCGAAAAAGTTTATCGATCCCGCATCCGGGTCTGCAAACGCATTGCACGATGACGATCCGTATTCGACATTGGCGGGCACTTGGTAATTCATCTGCGATATGTCGAACGGGTTGCCTTTTGTAACGAAGTCGTGTATGCGGTTCGTATGGTAAAAGACATTCGATTCCTCCTGTTTGTATGAAGTGTCGTTGGCGCTCCAATTCCAATTGTGTACGGAATTGACAGACACATTTAAAAGGACGCTGTGGTTTGCTTTTATTTGGTCCTCATTAATTACGTTTACGAACGGGCCCTTCAGTTCTGAAATTACGTGTACATCGCCTGAAACGCCGGTAATATTATACGACCCGTTTGCATCTGTTATTGAAGACCCGATAATATTGCCGTTTTGGAAAGCGCTTACATTCAATCCGGAAAAGTTTGTCGTAACCTTCGGCTTCGAAGGATTGTCAGGATAAACGAAACCTATTACATTTCCGGACACGGAAGAGTCCAAAATCCTGTTTTGCTTGGAAATAATTTTTCCTTTTCGGGCGTCGACAAAAATTTCCCATGCGGCCGGCGGATGTAGCGTTGAAAACTGGATCTTCCACGCCAGCACATATTCGTTTTTTTCATAATTTACGGGGAATATAATCAGGGAATAATTTAGCGGGTCGGAGTCCGTTCCTAGGTTTGTTTGTGCAAGTTTTACAGCACCATCTGCGTTTATCGACGGTTCCGTTCCAACGGAAATGCCAGGATAAACGTTGGATTTTATCAGCACGTCTTTGCCGTTGACCGAAATCAGCCCTATGTAGCTGCCGTAAATCGGAATGCCGTTGTGAGTCTGCTCGTAAAATACATAGGAAGTGCCCGAATTGTGGTTTGTATAAGCAGGATCATCGTAATTTTCGCTGACAAGCCGTATATCCTCTTCGCCTATTCCGAGAAGGTTTTTGTTCGCTTCTATTACGGATTGCGCGTGTGACCTGCGGTAATATTCACCGTTTTCATCACGTGTTGTTTGTAGCGACAAAACACTTTGTTTTTGTGTTCTGACGGGTGTGTTCGAAGGAGCGGCCGGATATTCAGGTTTTATAGGCGGTATCCGCACAGTGGAACCGGATCCGAGGGCGAATGCGCCTTTTTGGCTTTCTTTTTCCCCGCCGGAGGTTTTTTCGTTGGCAGACACATTTGACAGCAGAAGTACAGAGGTGATAATAAGGATGATTAAGAACGAAAGAATTCCTGCTGGCCGGCCGGACATATGCATCAGTAATCAAGGATAACTATTAATACGTACGATAATTTTAGAGTGGAACACTATTTCAGCGCATCGCCAAGCTCGGAAAAATACACACGGACAATAACAGCCCTTATCAACGGGACAAATTACAGGTTCACAACCGCAAGCGGCGTATTTTCCAAGGATAAGGTTGACAAAGGCACATTGCTTTTAGCGGAGTCTGTTGGGGTTTCAAAAGAAGACAAAATACTGGATTTGGGCTGCGGTTACGGCGTGATCGGGATTGCGTTTTCTAAGCGCGTTCGAAGCGTATTGATGACGGACATAAACGAACGTGCAGTTGAGCTTGCTAAAACAAACGTGAAACTGAACGGGTTGTCCAATGCCGAAGTTGTACAAAGCGACTTGTATAATGGCATGGAATCAGGGAAATTTGATAAGATAATTTGCAACCCGCCGATACGGGCCGGCCGGGATGTAATTGACAAAATTATTGCCGGCGCCCCGGCCCATTTGGTAACGGGGGGTTCATTGTACCTGGTGGCGCAAACAAAACAGGGCGCCAAGTCGATAGCGAAAAAAATGAAAGAAATTTTCGGCAACCAGGACTACGTGGAAAAAAGCGGCGGTTATCGTGTTATGGTATCGAGGCTGGCCGCATGATCGACGCGCATTGCCATCTGACATTTTCCAATTTCGACGGAAAAAGGGAAATGATAATCGAAGACTCTGTGAAATCCATGGACGCAATTGTGGACTGCTCATCTTCCGCGCAGGACTCGGGAAAATCGATAAAACTGGCTGGACAATATCCGAATTTCATTTTTTCGTGCATCGGTTTGCATCCGGAGGAGATACCTAAACTTAGCGCGCGGCAGATAGACGGCCAGATGGATTTCATTAAAGCGAACTCGGATAAAATCGTCGCAGTCGGCGAAGTTGGTATAGACAATTTCCACGTAAAAAACGAACCGGACCGCCAAAAATGCCGCGGCGTTTTTGTGCAATTGATAGAATTGGCCAAAGAGCTTGACAAGCCTTTAGTTATCCATTCCCGTGAAGACAACGGCGAGGCCATTAAGATTTTGGAAAACGAAGATGCGGAAAAAGTCATTATGCATTGTTTTGGCGCAGAACTTTTCGCACCGCGCATCGCGGAAAACAATTGGTTCGCATCAATTCCGACATTGATCGCACGTTCAAACAAACACAAAAGAATCGCAAAACAGATGCCGTTGGACTTGTTATTGACGGAAACGGACTCGCCTTTCCTTAACCCTGTTCATGGGGAAGATAATGTGCCGAAGAATGTGCGCGCCGTCGTAGAAGCCATTGCGTCGCAAAAAGGCATAACAGCAGAAGAAGCTGACAAAGCCACTACACAGAATGCTGTACGCGCGTTTAACCTGCCTGCACGTCGGCGTGCCAAGTAAAGCCTTAATTTGACAAACGGGACGTTAGCGTATTTAACTTCGATACCATAGATTAATTTCGGGCGATATTTTGGTTTTAAGAAACATATTTCGTGGAAACAGGAAAAACGTAGCCGTGTTCATCGACGGCCCGAACATGATAAGGAAAGAGTTTAATATCGACCTGAAAGAAGTCCGCGAACGCGCAAAAAAATACGGCCGGTTAATTTACGGCAAAGTTTTCTTGAACCAGTTCGCTTCTGAAAAATTGATCGAAGCGGTTTCAAGCCAAGGTTTCGAACCGTTGATAGCGTTAGGCGTTGAAAAGGACCAGGACATCGACGTTTACATGGCCGCGGAAATAATGGAAGCTTCCTACAGCAGGGACATAGACGTCATCGTAATGGTTTCACGCGATACGGATTTCCTGCCGATAATACAGAAAGCGAAGAAAAAAGGCAAAGAGACCGTTGTAATGGGGTCGGAGCCGGGTTTTTCAATAGCGCTAAAAAACGCCGCGGACCATGTAGAGGATTTGACAAAGAAATAATTTTTAATCAGTATTTCGTCCTGTATCTCAATATTCCGCCGATGCCGCCAAGTTCTTTCAATTGCGCGCCTTCCCTCGTGCTTGAAGAAACGATGTGGTATTCAGTCTTGAAATCTTCCGCCGCTGTGATTGCAACGTCGATCAAATCTTCCGAATTTTCGGTCCGCATCTCCATCCTGCATTTTGAACACAGCTGCTTATCATTGGGTTTGTAATCCCTCATTTCCTCGTTGCCGCAGCTCCCGCATTTTAATTTGGAACGGAGCCAGTCAAAGTCTTCGGATATTATTAATTTTTGTAGCATCCCATTTTCCAGGGCGTCTTTGACTTTTGCCCAGCCGTAAACCGCCAGGCCCGTGTCTTTCTGCAGCTCGGTGAAAAATCCTTTCATCAATTCTATTTCCTTTGTGACCGCAGCGCTCACCAGTATTTTTTGCGCACGGTTTACAAGCTCGTGTAATCCCGGCTCATTTGTGTATGATATGTCAATTACGCCTGCGACCTTTTTTTGCAGTTCGTAATGAAGATAGTCGTCTTTGACGAAATCGTCCTTGACGGGGCCTGGCCCGCCGATGATTATCCCTATAATTTCCTTTTTTCCAAGAAACGCCTGCGTGGCGATACCGGAAACTTCCTTCAAAAAATCATTTAGCAGCCCGGCTCGTATGCGGTCATAGCGGGCCTGGCTGTTGTGCAAAATAAATCCGTTCGCAACGAAATTTTGAAATTTGGGCACGGAAATGTCGTAGAATAAACCCGACGAATTAACGGGTTTTATATCCGTTACCTTCGTTCCTATCAAATTACCCAAAGTTGTATAATTAGTGCGGCCAACTTTTCTGCCATTTAATATAGCCATCAGCTGTCTTGACTTGTTTTTAGAAGAAAATCCTACCATTTGGCTATATCTCTTTATTGATTCCAGGCTCGTTATACGTACGGAATATTTACTTCTTTTTGCGAAGCTGCCTTTAGGACTCTTTATAGAAAATGAAGATACTATTCCAAACCGCAAGAATAATTGCTGAAGAACCCGCATAGCAGGCTCTGAGGACATTGTTATGCCGATCAATTTGGCGCTTTTATCAACGTAACCTTCTGCGTCAAACAATCCTTTAACAAAAGCGGCTACTTCTATATTTCTAGACATCTGGATAAATTCCGGTATATACCGGAAACGCGCACGACCTGTTATTGTGGGAAATACGGAGCATATGAAATCCGCCAGATAATGGCTATATAGGTTAACCTCATAGTATCCTTTGCCCGGTCTTTTTCTTATCTTAATATTAATGTTGAATAAATTCTTGGAGAGATCTTTATAGAATCTGGCTAGTTGTAAATCCTTTTCATAAAATCTGACTTTATCGATATCTTTGCCTCCATCACCCATGAAATATCCTAAAAATTGGGACAGGTTCTCATTCAAAACTTTCGGTATTTTGATTAAATCTTCTGATTTTGTGTAATTTTCGTAGAATTGTTTTTTGTTTACATTCAACTTGGCAAGAAGCCTATCCAGATTTTCTATTCTAAGCATTCTTTCTCCAAGCTCTAGTTTTGATATGATTGTCTGGCTAAGGTTCAACGCCTTTCCTATTCTATATTGAGATATACCTTGGCGAACTCGTTTGTTTTTCAAAAATTTTATACCTCTTTTTGTAATTTTTACGGTCTTCGGTGCTTCGAAATCGACGTTTACAATTTTACCTTCCACATCCAGTTTCATAGGCGATAGCAAAAGGTCGCCTTTTTTTATTTCCGCTAGAGGCTTTGAAGTTATCATATCTTTATCCAAAACGAAGAAATTGTGCTCCGGTGTAGTGACTATTCTCATGGACGGGACTTGTGTTATAACCTCGTAAGCTTTGGAAGCTTTTCTTCCTTTAATCGAATCGAAATTCGCATTTTCTGTTTTATCCGATACGAAATTGAAAGACTCTACTTTTCCATTTTTCAAGTTTTTGATATT
>CAYZCD010000016.1:0-16921 GCA_964476825.1 uncultured archaeon | reverse complement strand
AGTTAAGCGAATAAATATTTAAGGTGGTTTCGGTTGTTGGAACCATTCTACAGAAAACCTTTTAACATATCTTATCGTACTAAACACAGATCCAGATGAGCTACAAGCAAATTTTTGACTATTATTCGCGCGACGACGTACAGCAAGCGCTCTTGGAGGTTTCCCTGGACAAAGAAGTTGCGGGCATTTTCAAAACCGGGTCGTTCGGGCAGCGGCCTAACGTTTTGATCTACCCCACGGACATAGTCAACATGGTCAAATCCGGCACTGTATCGTTCCACGGATCCGTTGAACGCTGGGATAACGCCATGTCGCTGCGGCCAGGCATGTCAAAAGAAGATATGGACGGGCTTAGGAAAGGGTTTGAGCTAATAATCGACATAGACATCAAGGATTTTGAATTTGCAAAAATTTGCGCAAAAATATTTTTTGACGAGTTGTCCAAACACGGGATAAAAAACATCGGCGTGAAATACACCGGCGGCAAATCTTTCCATTTGGGAATTCCTTTTGAAGCGTTTCCCGGCAGCATAGATTATACCCCAACCAAATCCCAATACCCGGTTATCCCGCAGGTCATAATATCCTACCTTAAACACAAAACCATCCCAAAGATCAGGGATGCCATATTGGGTTTGGAACCGGACATCGAGAAAATAGCCAACAGGCTTAATCTGCACGCTGCAGACCTAATCGGGACTGACGGGCTGGATGTCGACAAAATTATAGGGTCTTCCAGAAAAATGCAGTTACAGGATATGGGAATTAAATCGGTCGACAAAGCCGTGACAGGATTCGTGGGCGGGGCGATAACCGAATTCGGGCTTTTCACCAGCCGCCATATGTTTCGGCTGCCTTATTCGCTGCATGAATCAAGTTTGTTGGTGAGCTTGCCGCTGAAAATATCTGACATAGAAAAATTCGACAAGAGCGAAGCTGAGCCCGAGAATGTGGAAGTGAAAGAAAAATTTCTTGACCGTTCCATTACAGACAGCGCCGGAATGGAATCCCTGATAACCGAAGCGATGGACTGGAATTCTTCCAAGATGAAATATGAGGAAATTAAGAAAAAATTTATAATTACCAACTCGGATAAGATAACGGAACCATTTTTCCCGCCGTCGATAAAGAAAATAATGGGGGGGCTGGCAGACGGGCGCAAGCGCTCTGTCTTAATATTATTTAATTTCCTGCGAAATATGAATTGGAAAGACGATGAAATAGAAAATTTTATAAGTTCATGGAACGAGAAAAATACTCCACCTCTGCCGTTGAACTACATACGTTCTCAAATCAGGTGGCTGCGCGCCTCTCGAAAGATGCTGCCTCCTAATTTTGAAAATGAAAATTTCTACAAGTCCATGGGTATAAATTGCGACATTGAAATTAATGCGGGTTCCAGGAACCCTGTTACTTATGCGACCAGGGAATTCCGGTCTTCTTCCAGAAAAATGCATAAAAAACCCGCCAAGAAGAAATTGGCGGGGGAAAATGACGAATATGTGGATGATTAGCGGTTTTTATCCTTATTTTACATCTAATAATAGGTAAAAATGCCCGAGATACTGACTTTCGAGACTATAAGAAAAATACACAAGGATGAAGAATCATCCGTTAAATTATCAAATATACCGGAAGATTTTTTTGAGAAAGCGAAAGAATATGTGAAATCCAAGGAGGAAACCGGCAAAAACGACCCGTCGGTAGCGCAGGAATTTCAGAATGTGAAACACAGGCTGATGTTCATAATGGAAGCTCGTGAGCGAAAGATATTGAACATGGCACTTTATTCGGTGCGGACGGGGCTGCCTCCGGAAAATTTAACGGCTGCTGAGAAATCGTTTTTTGAAAATATACTCGGCTCTTTGAAAAATTTCAAGCAGTTCCGCGAAGATGTTTTGGAGCCAAAATTTAACGCATCGTTGAAGGTTGTCGCTTTCACAGAAGACGTTGAAGCTTTTCTGGGAGAGGATATGATCTCTTACGGGCCGTTCAAACGAGGCGATATAGCTTCTGTACCCGGAAAAAATGCGGACATACTAATCGAAGTCAAGAAAGCCGAACTTATGAAGACCGGATGAACCGCCGAAATTTCATTTCAATCCGTTTGCTATGTCCTCTATCACACTTTCCGGATTTTTTGATTTTGCTATTGCAGACGCAGCCGCAACGCCAACCGCCCCTAATTTTTTCGCTATGACTGCGTCTTCGCCGGTCGAAACACCGGCTCCGCAGATTATTCCAACGTTTGGATTAACAGATTTGACCATTTTTACCGTCCGGCTTATTACGTCCGGTTTCGTTTTTGAGATGGAAGCGGACGTACCTATCAGTTCGGGCGGTTCTATCAGAATGTAGTCCGGATCCAATTTTGCAATTGACGCCGCTGTTTCAGGCGAATCGGCGCAGCAAATTGTCGTAAGGTTGTTTTTTCTGGCGCGCGCAATACACGCTGAAATGTCTTCCAAATCCAGTTTTTTCTCGGAATGATTTATCAAAGTCCCGATTGCTCCGGCCATTTTTACGGATTCCGCGTTAACGTGGCCTGTGCGCGCGCCCGGCTCGACAGGATCAATGCTCTGCGCAATCACCGGTATTATTCCGGACAACAAGCGTATATCAGCATGGTTAGGCGCGATTGCTATGTTGATACCTGACCGGTCGGCCACGCGTTTTGCAGCTTCTGCCAGGTTTTTTCCGTCCTCTCCGAACGTTTCGCCATACAATTTCAAATTTATCAGGAAAATGGGCATGAGATCAACGCTGTTTAAATAATTTTTCTACCCTTCCCATTATGTCCTTGTAGCCTTCATTGTATTCGAGCTCTTCCGGAATTAACGTGGCCGGATGTATGAAACCTTGCGTGCGCAGACCTTCAGATTTTTCAGCGGCACGCTTTCTGACTACGTCCCAGTTCGGGCCTTCGAAGCCGTCTATGGGGCCGGTTAATTTTCCGTTGTGAATGCTGAACAATAATGCGGACACGAGAGGGTTGCAGAAATACGATGTCGCCGTGGTGTTTATAGTCACGGGCATCAGGGTCATGTGGTGCGATCCACGAGTATTTCCAGCGACGAAATGCGCGTCCTTGAACGCGTAACATGCCTCTTCTGTTGCGGGAAATGTTTTTTGAAGGCGCACTATCATGGCCGGGTCATCTTTGCCCACATAAGTCCCTTTTATGTTGTGCAGCCTGTCCGTCGTTGCGGAAACAATGGGCTCTCCGGTTTTTGTTTTTACCGATTCCACCACATAGCGTCCGGGATACATCAATATGGCCGCGATTTCCGGAACCTGCGACCACGTTTCCAAGTCGACGACGCGGTTTTTCATCACATCCATCACAGTAAACACGACGCCTTTTGCCAGGGAAGGGTTGATTAATAATCCGGTGTTAGATTTTATGTCGCAGAACATTGTGAACAAAGGATAATTAAATGCGCCAGGCTCAGTTTTATCTGCGGCAAAAACAGCGAAAGCCTCGTTGTGCCGCTCTTCAAACTCCATTTCGGCAACGCCGGGCCCCATGCCCTTCACGTTTCCGGAAAAAGAATCGGCCAATAAATCCTGTCCTGCCCCGTACAAACCCTGGTTTTTTGCGACAGCGACGCTGTTACTGAACGCGTCCCATGCCATTTTGTGTATTTCGCTGTTATTGACACCTTTTGTGTGCGACATTACTATGTGTATATCGTCGCCTGCGTAACCAACGTAGCGGTCTATAATCATCCCAGAATTTTTTGCGTCTTCGACAAAACCTTTAACGCTGTCCAAGAGTTCTTCCGACGGCCTCGTGTGGCCTCCTATTGAACCTATGTCAGCTTTTATCACCGTTACTGTAATTTTTGCCATTCGTATTCCCTCCAATTTCTAATATTTAATTTTTATCTCACTTATCACGCGAACGCGGCTTCCAGTTTGTTTTTGATGTTTCCCAATCCCAGAATTTTTTCCGTCATTTCCATGGATTTTTCCTGGTTAAATGTCCCTGCCATGGCCATTATAGCGTCCACGTTCTCCGGCGCTACTATCGATTCCTGCGGGACCGTTATCGCCATCGACAATTCGTTTTTATCAGACACTATTGTGTTTGCGTGCAAATTAACAAGGAATATGTCATTCCTGTTGAACCCCAGGTCGCGCGCTTTTTCTATGATGTCCGAGGTCGAGTTTGCCGTCCTTAACAGCGCGACTCTCGGTTCTTTTCCGTAAATATTTTCCACTTCCTGTTTTGACGGGGCGGCGCCGCGAAATTTCATCGATATCGAGTGTACGTGCATCAATGTTTGAGGCGCTTTAAAAGCGGTTGTTGTTATCGGGATTGCCCCAAGAACAGTCTGAACATCATGGGCGTGATGTGAATTCGATTCCCACTCCACGGAATTCAGGGCGGAGCCTTTGGAATCGTTCGGGTCTGCGCCCCGCCTTATCAAGGATACGGATATTTTTTCCAGGTCGTCGCGGTTTTCCATCATTGGTTTGATTATCCTGCACAAGCCTGTTGTATTACAACTGACAACGCGGACATAATTTTTGTTTTTTGCACTGTTGAAATTGCTGCGCGCATTGAAACTAATTTCCGCGATGTTTTCCTTTTCCCCGCCCTGGAATATTGCTTTTTTGTTTTTTGGCATGTAAATTTCTTCTTTGTTCTTAACGCCTTTCTTGTCCGGCGACGCGTCAACCACAATTTCAGAAGCGTCGATCATCTCATCGACCGTCCCGGACGGCTGGATGCCGAATTTAATAAAAGCCTCGTGATTTTCCTTGGGTACGAATATTTTGATGTTTTTTGAAGCCGCAATCCTTGCGTCAGCGTCAGGCGTGAATTTAGAAACCCCGACCAGTTTTATTTCCGGATGTTTGCCCAATGCGTCTGCGACGCGCTTGCCTATTGTTCCGTAACCGTTTACACAAACTGAAATCATATTTTTTGCCTCCTATTTTTTCGATTTTAACCATTCCAAACCGTAATATGGGCCATAAATGACGCGTTTGAAAAATGCTTTTCCAGATGAGCTGTTGATATGGGGTTTGAATCCAAGCCGGTTGAATAAAGCCATCGAATCGCCTCCGAATCCCATTACTATGTGGCCGTGTTTTTCGTCGAACGCTTCTGAATAGACGTGCGCTGCCCCTCTCATTCCGGGTTCGTTAACGGACGGCGCGGCCTCGTAGAAGCCGGTTGCGCCGTTCACCAGCACGCTGGCATTTTTTGCTGAGCCTATCGTTTCCATATATTTTAGAATTGTATCCGGCCCGATGTCAATTACTTTTCCCGTGTGCAACTCCTTTACAGGAGCGCAAACAAAACCACTGCCGTTGTTTATGCAGTAATCCGTCGGCAACATTATGCGCCCGTTGAATTCCGTTATCACCGCCTTTGCGGATTCAATAAGCTTTTCCTCGTCTTTCCATAATTTTTCGTTATCTCCCACGTTTTTGCCCTGCGCGCGTTCCATGTAGACAGAGAATAAACCTCCTAGCATCGCCTTCATGCGCGGGAATTTTTTCAGCAGCTGCGGCAATATTTCCAGCTGGTCGGGAAGCTTCTTGCCGCCCAATATCGCAAATGAATCCGTTTCTTCCAGAATCTTTGAAACCTTTTCTGACAGGTCGATATCTTCCTGCAACGCGGGGCCCGTCACTACTTTAAAACCTTGCTCATGGAGCGTCTTTGGGATGTGGTAAGTTGTCAATTCTTTCCTGTGCGACGCCGGGTCGTCTTTCAGAAAAACCAAATTGGGGATCTGCGTAACCATGTTGTACATTTTCGTCTGTTTGACATCGTTAAAATTCCATTCCTCTTCATCAGTGCGCGTGTTTTCAAGAACTATTACAGCATTTTCACCGAGCATTTCTAAAACTTCGTTGCCGGCTCGCACTCCGGCAAATTTTACCTTTAGATGGGGCAAATGGAGCTGCATGATCGGTATGTGGTTTTTCAACGTCTCGTTTTTGTTTTGGTCGCCCTGGTGAGATGCAATTATTACGGACCGCGCCCCGTTTTCGAAAGCGAATTTTATGGTGCGCACCGCCTGCAGGATCTTCTCTATGTCCCTGAACGTGCCCGTTTTCTCGTCAAAGGACGAATTGATGTCAACTTTGGCAAAAACGTTTTTTCCTGATAAGTTCATGTTATCAATTTCTCCGTTCACCATTTATCCTAAAAAAGCTTTTAGCGGCATGTACGTCAATATTAGTAGGATATTATCCTACATTATCCTATAGACACATATATAAATATCTTTGCGGTTTCGCGTTGTTATTCGGTATCGTTTAAAGCCAGCTCTTTTTTTATTTTCCTCACAATAAACGGGCCTTCGTACACGAGAGCCGTAAGCAGCTGGAACGTTTTCGCTTTCCCGGCCAACCGAGTTATGTCGCTTGCGGTGGAAATCCCGCCGCACGCGGTTATTGGAATTTTCGTCCTTCCCGCCAGATAATCTGCCATTTCCACGGTTTTTTCGAAAATTTCTCTGCCGCTCAGCCCGCCATGGCCCGTTCCGACGTTTTGCTCCGCGACAGGCATCGTGTTCGCAGCGACAAGGCCGTCAACGCCTTCGTCTTCGGAAATTTCAACCATCTCCATCAACCTTTCGAAGCTTCCAGCTTCATAACGGGGCATTTTTACGAAAAGCGGTTTTTTCCTGTAATGATTTATTCTTGAAAGCAATTCCCTGTAATTATGAGGTTCCTGGAAAGTTCGCAATCCGGTTGTGTTGGGCGAACTTATATTGAGTTCGATGCCATCGACCAGCGGTTCTATAATCTGGAGACATTCGGCCCATTCCACCATTTCCAATGCCGCCATGCTTCCGATTATCGGTTTATCCCTGGTTGAATATCTTTTCAAATTTTTCCCCGCAATTTCCGCCCCACTGCTCGGAAATCCCATTGCGTTAACCAGAGATTTTTGTTTTACGTGCCTTGCGATCCAAGGCCTGGGATTCCCTTTTCTCGGATGCCGGAATATCGTACCGCCGACTACATACCCAAAACCGAGATCCATCATTGAATCTAGAAACTCGCAATCTTTATCATAACCAGCAGCCAGGCCGATTGGATTGTCAATTCCGATACCGGCCAAATTCGATTTTAGTTGGGCGTACCTTTTGTCTGTTAATCCAACAGCGTGCCAAAGAGGCCGTAATTTGTACACAGTTTCGCCCAACTTTTGGGCCGTGTCGCCGTTAAATGAGAATAAAACAGGCGTGAGCGCCTCATAAATGCGGCCCATGACAAACCGATGCCAGATTAAAATTAAATAAGGTTCGGACCGTATTAAATGAGGGGAAATCATGGGTGAAATTACATTAAATGGAGTCAAAATCGAACATTTCGGGCACGCGTCTTTCCGCGTATCCTACAAAGATTATTCGTTTTATATCGACCCTTTCATAAAACCGGATGACGCAAAAAAATCCGAATTGATTTTAGCAACCCACGAGCATTTTGACCACTGCCAAGAGGAAAATATCAGGGAGTTGCTGGAAGACGGCGGGACTGTTGTGATTACGGAAGGCTGCGCGAATATGCTGGAAGGGCTTGAAACAAAAATTGTCGAAACCGGCGATGAGTTTGATATCGATAATATTGCCATTCGGGTTGTTCCTGCATACAACTTGAACAAATTCCGCGAACCCGGCAAAGTGTTTCACGGAAAAAGTCTGGGCGTTGGTTACGTCGTTACAATAAACAAAGTCGCAATTTATCACGCAGGCGACACGGATTTCATACCGGAAATGAAGTCACTTGGTAAAATTGATGTTGCATTATTGCCGATAGGCGGACATTTCACCATGGATTTCAAAGAAGCCGCGGCTGCCGCGAATGAAATAAAACCAAAAATTGCCGTGCCGATGCATTACAATTCAAACGAAAAAATTAAAGCGAGTCCGGAAGATTTTAAAAAACTCGTTGACAAAGCGATAAAGGTTGAGATAATTTAGTACAATCCCAATTCCCTGATGCGCCTTGCGATGTATCCTATGCCGTCTAACGTGCCAAACTCGCCCATTAGTTCCGCGTTCATAGCTTTTATTGCGGGAATGCAAGCTTGCGACGCTTCGACTGCCGCGTCAATTTCTTTCGGCTTCCCGATTTCAATTCCCAACCCGGATTTTTTTATCGTCCTTGCGTTGTGCACAAATTCGTTGTCGTCGCCTTCTTCATATTTCGGGAATACGACCGGTTTTCCGGCGTTCCATGCGCTCCATAGCATGCCGAATCCCGTTTGGCCTACAACCGTTTTTATCCGCGGGTCAGCATAGACGTGTACAAATTCGGCGCGCGGAGGAACAATTTTTGTGTACCTTTCACCTTCGACCGGGGAAAATGTTCCTGTTACTATCGGATGCGCGGTTGCGGCGGCGACCAACTTCAATGTTTCAATTTTTCTTCCGGTTCCGCTGAATACCATGCCTATTGAATTGTCCGGCAGCCAAAGACCCGTTTGCGCGGGCGCTTCTTTCATGTGCGGCGTGAATTCTTCGTTTTTTAATTGCGGATAATGGTTGTCGTAACCGAGCGTGTGAATTTTAGGAATAAAATTAACGGCCCTTCTTTTTTCAGCATTCACCAGGAAATTTCCAAAGCCTTCGTAGCCCGGGTCTTTCAAACGCTTTATCACTTCACCATACCTCAACGGAAACAAGTATACAACTGGTGAATCCACACCAAGGTTATCGTGCAGGCTTCCGGCATTGAGAACTAACCTGGTCTTGTTGCCTTTGAATTCCTTTTTTTCGCCTTCAAGATTTGTTGCGACAAAGGATTTGTAGTGGTCCCTGAGTTCCAATTCAACTTTTGCCATCTGAGTTACATTGTTGATGACCCACATGCGATGGTCCATTCCGTTTTCCCATGCAACCCTGTGGTGAGAATAAATTTTTGCGGCTTCGTCGTCTATGTAAATCCTTCTGCGATCCATACCTTTTCCATCTGCTATTTCGCGAATTAGGCCCGTTTTTGATTGTGATATTGGAACCACGACATCATCGTCAAAATGTGCGGCCACACCCAACGCCAAAAAATACGGTTCGTTGCCATGCGACATTCTTGTTAAAATATGATAGTCGGACATATCGATCACCACTAATAAGTGGCAGTATTATATAAGTTTTATCTACGTTAAATGACGAACAATTTGGAATAGCATGCTGGCAAAGCCGTTCTGCATAGTGCATTAAATCAGCTATTTAAGCTAATTTTTCTTTAATGTAAGGGAGACATTTATGAAATATCCAAAGAAACTCAGGACGTATTGCCCTGTTTGCCGCAAACACACCGAACATACCGTAGAACGTGCGAAAAAAAGAGGGCGTTCAGCCGGACATCCGGATTCACAATCCCAGAGGCGCTTTAAAAGAAAAATGGCAGGTTACGGTGCGTTCCCGAGGCCAAACCCGAAAGGGCGCGCGAAACCGACAGTGAAAATCGATTTGAGATTCAAATGCACAGTGTGCGGCAAAAAGCACACTTCCGGGAAAGGATTCCGGGTAAAAAAATTCGAGTTATCCAATGAATAAACTAAGGGGGATGTTGGGCCATGACAAAAGAAAAATCAAATTTTTTGCGGGTAAAATGCAGCAAGTGCAATAATGAGCAGTCTATTTTTTCCCGCCCTTCCACGACTGTCAAATGCCTGGTTTGCGGCGAAATTTTGGCCGAGTCAACGGGCGGGCGTGCCAAGTTAAACGCGCAAGTGCTTGAGACGCTGAAGTAATAAACCTGCTTTTTTAGAAATTTTCAGGGGGATACAATGAAAAGACGAGACGCGTTTCCGGCCGTGGGCGAGTTAATCGTAGGTACAATCACAACAGTCAATCCTTATTCTGCGGCCGTGCGCCTGGAGGAATATGACCGCTTCGGCATGATACACATATCCGAAGTGTCTTCGCGCTGGGTACGCGACATAAAGGAATTCGCGAAAGAAAACCAGCGCTGCGTTTGCAAGGTCATCAAAGTCGACGAAGAGCAGGGCCACATCAACCTTTCACTGAAACGCGTTTCGAAAGAAGAGTATGACAGGAAGATGTCGGACTTCAAGAGCGAGGAAAAAGCCGAAAAAATACTCGAAGACATAGGGAAGAAATTCGGCAAGAACCTGGAACAGTTTTATGATGAAGTAGGATATCCGCTACAGGACAATTTCGGTTCGCTTTTCAAAGCTTTCAAAATTTCACTAAAGGACAAAAAATTACTTGTGAAAAAAGGGCTGGATGAAAAATATGCCGACGCAATTTCAGAGGCAGCCACGGATATTTTCCAGGACGAGGAAGCGGAAATAAAATGCAAACTCACTCTGACGTCTTTGAAACCGGACGGGATTTTATCGATAAAGAAGGTTTTGACCGATGCGGAAAAGGAAGGCGTTGAGATCAGGTATATCTCCGCGCCAATTTACATGATGAAACTGGTCGGCAAGGACCCGAAAAAAACAGAGAAAAAAATTAAGGCAGTCGCCGACTCAATCTTAACGAACATAGAAAAAAGCGGCGGGGAAGCCAGTTACGAATTGGTTTATTGAGAGGCTTTGTGTATGGACAAAATAAAAAAATGCTCCTGTTCCACGTACACTTTGAAAGAGACCTGCCCAAAATGCGGGTCTAAAACGAGATCGGCGCATCCGATGAAATTTTCCCCCGAAGACAAGTACGGGAAATACCGCAAGATGGCCGGCGGATAAGTTATATATTTGGAAATTCAACAAACTTTTGATGGATATGGACACGAAGATTACAACGCTGGAGAAACCGAAGCTTAACAATCCCATACTGATTGAAGGGCTGCCCGGCATAGGCAACGTCGGGCGCGTCGCGGCAGGCTATCTGATAGACCAAACGAAAGCTGTGAAATTCGCAGAACTTTATTCCAGCCATTTTTTGCCATTTGTTTTGGTGCATGAAAACTCTGAAATAGCATTGTTAAAAAATGAATTTTATTATATCAAGGGAAAGAAAGGCGGCAGGGACATAATAATATTGATAGGGGATGCCCAATCATTGGACCAGGTGGGCCATTATGAAATAGCTGAAAAAATACTTGAATTCGTCGAAAGTTTCGGCTGCAAAGAGATTTATACGCTAGGCGGGCTCGGGACAGGGCAGTTGGAAACGCCCCACCCCAAAGTCTTCGGTGCGTTGACATCGCAGAAAATGAAGAAAAAGCTGGAAAGTTACGGCGTTGATTTCAATGTCGCGTCGAAACTGGGCACCATTGTCGGCGCGTCCGGCCTGCTGTTGGGACTGGGAAAATTGCGCGGGATGGACGGAGTCTGTTTAATGGGCGAGACCGCAGGATTTCCTATCGTAACAGACCCGAAATCGGCGGAATCCGTGTTAAAAGTCCTCATGAAAATATTGGGCATGAATGTTGACCTGAAAACATTGGACCAGAGGGTCAAGGAAATGGAATCTTTCATAAACAAAATTGAAAATTTGCAGAGAAAAGCCGTCGAGGAGATGACCAAAGGCGTGCAGAAAGAAGGCAAAGAAGACTTGAGGTATATAGGATAAAAACGGGTTTTAATTTCTAATTTTTCAATCTTTGCCATGCTGTTCGAGAAATATGTCGGCTTAGACGTTTTAACGGAAGCAAATTTCAATTACTGGGAGCCAAGCACATTTTTTCAAAAAGGACCTTATCATTGCACAGCATACATGAGTTATCTCGAGCGAAGAGGCGTGAACATCGTTGTTATTGAAACACGCAGCAATGAAACCGCGAGGGCTAGAAGAGAATTGTTTTTCGGCACATTTCACGCGTTGTCTGGAGAATTGGACGAACCGGCTTTTGAAGAAGTTAGAAACATCGCCAGCAGAAAGCACAGGATAGCGGGCAGAAAATTGGAGCAGGCTCTTTTGGGCGTTGTAAATTCTGACTACAGCGTTACCGATAAAGCTTAAAAGCATAGTTGTTCAGATTAATTGATTGCTAGTATTGTGTTTTTGTCTCACAACTGCACGAATAGGCGATTTTATGGAATACACGAGATTTGAACGGGTCAGAATCATAGGCGCCAGGGCGCTTCAGATTTCTTTGGGCGCACCTGTTTTGGCCAAAGATGCGGAAGGCGAAACCGATCCTGTAAAAATCGCGATAAAGGAAATGGCCCAGAACCTTATACCGATAACAGTTGTAAGGCCGAAGGCTTAGACACGCTTATTTAAGATTTTCCATACATTGTTCTTTAGATTGTTGTGCCATTTTCGAATACAGGATTTTCTAAAGCATTGCGTCAGATGAAAGAGCTTTACCAAGAAGATCCTGAAAGCGCTGAAAGGAGATTTGCGGATTTATCCAAAGTGACAGCTGCAAATAATGCAACATTTTTGGATGAAAGGTTTTCTTTATTGAGACAGCAGCTTCCATTATTGGATTTCATTACCGTTGACGGTGAAGGAAGGGTTAAGGATAATTGGAGCAGTTTAACAGATCTTTCGACAGGAAAGATAATTCCCACGAATGCAGAATTGTTAAAGCAGGTTATGCAAACAGGGGAACCCAGATATTTGCTCAAGGCGCCCAGAAGCGATTTGTTGTTTTATTTTGGAAATGATGCAGAGGCTGTAGTTAGCTTACATGACGAGCGTCCGGTTGTCATGCCTTATAGCAATACAACGGATGGTAGAATTGTCCTTGCTTCGTGGACATACCCAAGGAAAGATGCTGAGCATGCACCCAACGGATATGTTGTCGGAAGAATGACTTTCTGGGATGTGCGCGTGAAATCGAACGAGAAAAAAATAGGTTTTGCGGTTCCAAAAAAAGATGATGTTGTGATATTAAACACCGCATACATAATGAGACATCCAGCAACCGGAGGCAAGGTAAATATAACACCTCTCAGCAGGGTGGGAGTAATTTTGCAGGGTGGTCTTACGGTTGATGAAAAATACGGTGCGGACAGGGTTGAAGTGGACGGTTCTTATCCAGATTTTGTTACCGGCGGCATGGTGGCTTATGCAAATTCTCCAAGGCTTAATTCCAACCCATTGGTCCTGCTTTACAAGAGTAAGGATAGGCTGGAATTTGTCCATAGCAAGCCGAGATAACGCTTTTTATTTCCAGCTTTGGAAGTAATCTTCGTGGCAGGAGAAGTTAAACTATCCACTTATTGTAAAAGTGTTATTCAGGCGTTTAACCATCCGTATTTTACAAATACTATCCGAAATAATGGTACAGTAGATGTTCAAGAGTTTCAATCACGATACCAGAGATTTTTAGATTTGGTACCCACTTCTGCTTCTGGACGCGATGGGTACGGACGCGGGCTTACCGAGAAATCAAAAAAAATTCTATTGGGCAGAGCCGGGTTGAAGGGCTATCAAAAAACATTAGATCAATTGGGGGAAGAACTGGGCGGTAAGACCAAAGAAAGGGTGGTGGGTGAGACAGTACGTCATATACAGGCGGTAGCCTTTGTAGTATTAAAGAGTTATATACATCGTGGGCATGTGCTCGATGATTTTTATTTGAATGATTTTCAGGCCGTAGTAACTCAAGGAAAATTGAAAGCCACCAGATCGGATTTGGATTATATTAGCAATCTTAGGAAGTCACTCGAAGCTGAAACTAAAAGATTGGAGGCTCATGCAGCGGAAGAAAGGGTGGTGGAAGAAGAAAGAAGACTTAGAACAGAGAGAGAAGAAATTGAAAGTTTAAAAATTTTGCGTCTTCCCACTAAGGTTGAGAACGCACTACGGAGAGCTGGTATCGGCTTGATAAGCCAACTTGAAGGGAAGAGTGATGACGATTTGTCTAAGATAAGGCTGTTGGGAGCGAAAGGTATAACGGAAATTCGACGAACTTTGGAGGAGTACCATAAAAGGTCTAAACCCTGAATTTTTATACTAGATAAAAACTAATTTTATTTGATGATAAAGGACCTTCGTTTTCTGAAAGTTCCCAATTCGAAAGGCACGGAATCAATTGCGATACGCGCGATGACGGACAAATATTACATGGTTTCAATCCCATCCGGCACGTCGAAAAGCGGTTCCGAGGCCGTCGATCTCCCGCTGGATGTCGCTGAAAACAAATTCTATTCTTTGAAAGACAAAATTATAGGACTGGACGAAAACGATATTGAGAAAATTGACGACCTGTTGAAACAAATTGACGGCACAAATAATTTCCGCAAAATAGGCGGGAACCTGGCGTTGGGCATTTCGATGGCTGTTTTCAAAGCAGCCGCGAAAGGCGAGATGTGGAAATTGGTAAACCAGTTCGCAACAACGTTCCCGTACCCGCTTGGCAACGTGATTGGCGGGGGCGCTCATGGAGGAAACACATCGATACAGGAATTTTTAGTTGTGCCTGCAAAAGCAAAAACGATTGAAGAAGCGATAAAAACTAACAGAGAAATCCGCGAGACGGTTAAACAACAAATGGACGCGCGCGGCTGGTTAATCGGGGAAAACGCCGAGAAAGCTTTGACGACAAGTTTGGACGACATCAAAACGCTGGAGATATTATCATCGGTTGCGAAAAATTACGGCGCCTCGGTTGGCATAGACATGGCGGCGTCGCAATTTTATTTTGACGGCAGATATTCGTACAATTCGCTGGAAAAAAGTTTGAACCCGGCCCAGCAGCTGGATTTTGTGGAGAATCTCGTGAAGACTTACAATTTATTGTACGTTGAAGACCCGTTTTTTGAAAAAGACTTTGACCATTTCGCCCAGCTCACGGCTAAAGTTAAGAATTGCATGATTACAGGCGACGACCTTTATTCCACGAGCAAAGCTTTGATAGCGAAGGGCATTGAGAAAAAATCGACGAACTGTGTGATAATCAAACCCAACCAGTGCGGGACCGTTTCTTCGGCGTTAAGCGCGGCGATGCTTGCAAAAAAAGCGGGCTTTTATTTAACCGCTTCGCACAGGTCTGTTGAAACAACAGACAACTGGATTTCAGATTTTGCCGTGGGGATAGGCGCGCATCTTATTAAAACGGGCATTATTGGAAAAGAACGCGAGGCTAAATTAAACCGCCTGGTTGGGATATGGAATATGATAGAAAAACCGAGGATGGCTAAACTGTTTTAAACTGTCCCGGCATTTCATTTGCTGTACTCTGCAACGGCTATAATTACAACCAGTATCACAGTAAGTGACGCATAGATGAAAATGGATTTTTTTGCAAGAGCTATACGTTTGGGCAGGTTTATTTTTTCATGCCTCGCGCTGGTGTGCAGGCCCAATGCGTCTTTAATATCGAATTTTTTGCCGCAATATGCGCATTCGAATTTCTTTTCCATTTTAATCCGACTTTAAACGCTGCAGCTTCCGCCGCCTGCTGTAGCGGGCAATAAATTTTGCGCCTGCAGCGGCTTGTAAACGTTTGCGGTCCATCCGCTGTAACTGGAATATTTTGCGCCTGCAATCTCTTTTGCGCTGCTCCAATAATCCATGCCTTGCGATTTTAACAAAACGGCCGTTGACAAATAATTTTGCGGGAACCACAGTGTGTTGGCCTGCAATGAGAGTGTGTACAACTCGGCTTCACTCATACCCTGCGATGCTCCCAGTTCTAACAAAGCCAACAAAGCCGCGCCGTGGTTGCAGTCCGGGAATGATGTCGGGTTGTTGCAACAGGGCCTGTATGTGTTTTTTGCGACTTTTTCGAAGATTGCCTGCTGTTCTGTTGTAAGTTTAACGATCCCGAGTTTGTTGAAATATACCATTGAGTCGTTTTTAGACAGTGTCCAGCCGCCCGTTGACGCCAAGTTAGCAACGCTGCTGTAATTTGACATTTCATCTAGAATCGGGTTTTTGTTCGCTATGCCCATTGCCCATAAAACATTGAGCAAAAAGTTTGCGTTGGCGGGCTTAATGGTGAGAGGATCATTGGAAGGTTCGGTCAAAAATTTTAATTCTTCTTCGGTGAGGCCGCCCCTTGCTGTATAGATCTGTTTAAACTTTTCCATGTCTATCGCCCCGCTTTCCACCAATTTCGGGATTGTGTCTTCCAGTACGATTTTTGTCTTAAAACCGGATTCGGAAAAAAGTTCGGCTTTTAATTCGGAATAATCCACTGGATTTTGAGTAGTGTTCGTATAGGCCTTTATGTTTTTAGAGAATGCGGGGGCAAACAACACCAAAACCATTACCAGAGAAATAATCCCCAAAGATGCAACAGGCCCTGCAAATCCCTTAAATTTCAATTTCAAAAGCTTCCCTCCACGCCTATGCTTCCATGTGCGCATGGCCTTCACCACCGCAACCGTCTTCCAAATCCCAGATTTCAGCTATCTGCGCAGAGTTGAAATTATATTGGGTAATAAGGAATTTCGCCTGCCCTTCAAACGCATCCCATCTCCAGCATTTGCAGCAGCATGGCCCGCCCTCGTGCGACATTTTTATAGCCTCATCATATATTTCCTGCTGCTCCGAAGTCAATATAATGTTTTTCTGGTAATCCAAAAGTTCTTTTGCCAGTTGTACAGGTATGTCATACGGGTCGGAAGGAATTTTTTCTATATGCGAATATTTTTTCAACCCTTCAACCTGCTCCACATACCTGTGAAAGTCCATGGCCGAGCAGCATGAGCCTTGGATACGTTCATTGTTATTTTTATAATCTATAAAACCGGGGGCTGCACAAAGATTGGTGTTTGCGGCGCTTAACGACGCGAATTTGGATTTTAGGCTTTCATCAGAATTAACATCACTTTGAAGCAACATAGAAAACACTATTGTGAAGGCTAAAAGAGCCAGCAACGCACCGAAAAGAACACCGTTATCTCGTTTATGCCTTTTCACAACTTTATTTGATGACGCTTATTTAAAAACCAGTTTTGCAGTGTGAAAACCTATTTAAATGCCACCAGCTTATCTGTATGAGTGATTTGGCAAATCATTAGACTGCCAAGTTTAACAGTTTGATAATATAGAACAATCGAAGTGATTTGATG
>CAYZCD010000015.1:9950-18785 GCA_964476825.1 uncultured archaeon | reverse complement strand
CCATTTTATCACTGCTCATTATTTTGCAGTTATGTTTAAATTCTTTATTTTTGGGTTTTTAGGCTCGGAACTGTTATTTAGCAGGTTTTCCGGATTTTGGCGAAGATATCCTGCGAAACATGTAATCTGTGTAATTTTTCCATTCCGGCGAATCCGCCCTCCAGGGAAAACTGCAGTTGTCATCCCTGATAACCCAGAAATCCGGCGCCTTTAAACGGAACAGCTTTTCGCCTTCTTCCATATAGTCCAATACAGCAGTCATTACCGTTGTGTGGCCCAGGGATTTTAGGTATTGTCGTCCGATTTCCATTGTGCGCCCGCTGTCATAGATATCGTCTACCAGAAGAATGCCCGATTTTTCGCCGGCTTTGGAAGACATTGGCCTCACCAGCCTCGGAGGCAGATAACAAAAAGTTGGGCGTTTGATCTCTATAGATTCCAGCGGAACACTGAGGCTGTCTGTGATTTCCTCTGACGGAAACATGCCGTCCCCCAATATTCCTAACACGAGATCCGGGTGGAATGATTCCATAACTTTTGCCGCGAGTTCTCTCGACATTTTGGCCGCATCTTGGACAGAATAGGCGTGCCCTTCCGAATACGCTCCCGTAGGTTGCTGGTTTCGATGCCTTGTCATAACCCGAATACAACATCCACATTTTAAAAAGTTATATTAATCCGAAATCACAATCCAAGTTATGGCATCGCACCGTGCGAAGGAAGATTCGGCAAAACACGTCGTCGTATGGGTTCTCGGCGCACTGTGCGCAATGATCGGCTCTTGGATAATGGGCCATCTGGACAAAACAACCGGAGTCAGCGACGGCGGTTATGTGCTTGCATTTTTCACTGCATTTTTGCTTTTTCTGGGTACAGGCTGGTTCTGGATTTCCGTCGCTATCGCTGTAACAGAACAGGAAAAATAATTGTGCAAGGCTGACAAGCCCTTACCAAGCGTGATAAGTTACAGAAGCTTTTTTTTGTGTACATAATGGTTTTCCAGAAATAAGCGCAGTTTTATTTTCGCATTTTCAAATGAAAACTTCCGCGTGATCGCTGCCGCAATACGCCAAGACATGGGTCGCCCTGGTGTTTCCAAGCCAGTCCTCGAAAAGTTCCCGTGATAAAATGTTAGTAGCCTCAAGGACCTTGCTGTGAACAATATTCCTAGGTTCCATGTCTACATCTCCGGGTATTTCCGCTTCATATTCGGCTATCTGTTTATCCAAATACGGAGTTTGTTCTTTCGGGTCGAGGCTCTTCATGCCTTTGAATAATTTTAAAAATGTGATCGCTCTCACCTGCTTTGGAGTCAGTCCCATCAATTTTGCAGCCCTTTCCATGACAGCATCACTTCTGAAATCGTAAACGACAGCGCCCGCATGTATGCCGAGAATTCCTGCGGCCTTTTCCAGAAAAGTGATTTCAGGAAAGTAATCCTTTGACTGTCCTGCCGGATTGTAACCCTCTATGATAAAGCTCCAGTCTTCCGGCCGCTGGAACACGTTTTGTGTTACCTGAGTGTAAGCTATGTCAAGCGCCATCCTAGCTCCGTGATGGCTAGCTATTACGTATAAATTTTTTTCGCCAACATTTTTAGTCAGAAGTTCTGCCCTATCGTTTAGAATTCGGT
This sequence comes from uncultured archaeon, assembly GCA_964476825.1. Classification (GTDB taxonomy): domain Archaea; phylum Aenigmatarchaeota; class Aenigmatarchaeia; order JACPZZ01; family JACPZZ01; genus JACPZZ01. Next base: position 17,152 of record CAYZCD010000015.1, on the reverse strand, counting down.
GCAGTGTAGATTCTCTTCGATAATTCTCATCCGACATCCGCACGCATTCTCTGTAAACGGTTTCTATGGCTTCTTTCTTGCTGGCTACCAGTTGGCTTTGCATAATATCTTTCCTCAGTTGGGTGCGTCAATTTATAAAGATTTCTATAGTTCACTACATAATAGTGGTTAAATAACATCCAATAGCGTGATGAGTCTAGGATAAATGATTCGCATTTTTAAGGTTTCGTTTTCTAGTAAAAAGTGTGTTGACTAAAACGGAAGACGTGTTGGCCCGCCACGGGATAGGTTCAACGCGTGAATTGCAGCAAAGGCTTTACGGCGAGATCGGGGACGCGAAAATAGCCGGCGTACTTAACCAATTGGCAGGCAATGTATTCGCATCACCGTTAAAGGCGCTGAGCTTGGTGTGCACGAATGCCGGCTGCTCGGACTCCGATGTGTTAAAAGAGGCCAACCGGGTGGTGTTTGGCCGTGATGTTTCGACCAAAAAGATCGATGTGGCGGGCATAACTTATGTGGGCAAATTTTCGTCAAAGCCCGCGTTAATCGCTACAAGCAACGGATCCGGAAGTTTGCGGATGTCAAAAACAATTTTTGGCGAAATGCTGGGCGACGTGTTTGCTGTTATGGGAATCGATGCAGCGGCCGACCCGGAAATCGGCATGAATTTTCAGGACGCGTTTGGGGAATCATTTAATTCAGGCGGCATTTCAACCCCGTTGATGTCTATGCTTTTGGCGAAGTGGGCATCGCGCGAGCATGACAGTCCCTCCCTGCGAAATTTCGTGGGAGATCTTGGCCTGGCTGGAAACAGCAGTGCAGAATATAAACTGGTGGAATGCAGGCTTTCAAAGACTGCGGTGAAGCTTCGTAAATGGGACGTAGTTTCGTACGATTCAATCGGCGGCACGCCAAGTTTCTATGTAGCTGCAGAAAAAAAACCGGCGGATGGTGATGTGTGGATGCGGGACGGTGAAGCTATGTCAGCAATCTGGAAAGAAACGGTCAGGACGGGCGGAGGCACCATAAAAACCCTGGCGCGCGGCTTAAATTACAGCGAGAGCCATGTGCAGAAGGTTGTCAATGCTTTGTTGGAAAAAGGTTATTTGAAAAGGCAAACGGGAGAGCCAAGAAACAGGAGGTCTTCAATCGTCGGAAGAAGCAGGGCAAGAAAAATCTGGGGGTACGCTGGAAAGGCCTGCGCATTGGTGGGTTTCGACCCGGACAACATTGGAAGTGTGTGGAAAACTCCGATTCTGGACGCAAGGAGGATTTTGAATTACCGAAGCGAGATTGTCGATCCGATAGTTTATGGCGGCCCGGCATCGAAAGATTTTAGCTTGGCATGCCGGACAGCTTACGACTTAAACCATGCACAGCGGAAAAAAAGATACTCAAATTAAATTTATTTGGCCGCGCTGTAAACTTCTATTGACGTGACTTCGAAAATTCTCACGGGATAAATTTTGCTTCCTGTTTCGCGGACTTCCGTCTGCAATGCGCCGGAAATTATTTCATTCAAAAATTCGTACATGTTTAACTGGCTCGCAGCCGAGCGAACCATTTCATCTGTTAATTTCCTTATCCTTTTGCTTATTTGTGATTGCACAACCCTGTTCATTACATTAATCGCTTTCACACGGATGGTCCAGCCGTCTTTTGTTTTCATGTCCATTACGACGCGCACTTGTCGCGTGCGTCGCTGGCTCATCCTCAAAACATAATCGCGCGTGCACGACAATCCTTCAAACCTTGTCGCGGCTTTGTCGCCGTTTACGGATATTATCCTGAATTTCAATTTGTAATAATATTTGCTGGGATCCCCGCCCATATCCATTAAGCTTGCTTCGATGGTTTTTCCCACCATTGCATCGGAATCCAACGTAGGCGTCTCACCAATAACGTAATCGCCGATTTCCGTGGGCGCCATAACCCTAAACCATTCCTTCCCTTTCCATATTTTCTGCGCTGCAGCTGTTATTGCCATTGAAAACCTCTTTTAGCTAGAAGCATACCGATACAGTATACGGTATGCTTCAATACATTGACAGCGAACGATTATTAAGCTTTAGTTTCGCCATTTTTCAGCGGGTTTGAAAGGTATGAATTGACCAATTCAACAAATTTTTCGATTTTGTCCTTGGGTATCTGTCCGCCCGCAGCCTTTGTATGGCCTCCGCCGTTGCCGCCCACTTCTTTGACGCATTCGCGCACCATTTCATTAAGATCGATTTTGGTGTCATCGTCTGCGCGCGACGAAATTTTTATTTCGCTGGTTGAAATGCTGCCGAATCCGATCAAAACCTTTCTTTTGAGGAATCCGGACCTTTGGATTATCGAAGAAACGGTTGATATCAATTCTTCGTTTATCTTGTCACTGCCAAACACAAATGCCGCGTCGTTTGTTAATCTTACAATTTCCGTGTTATCCTTGTTTTTGTAGACCCAGCTGACCAAAGTGCCGATTTGTTTTTTATAATTCGCCACAGTCTCGCGCACGCGCTCGATCTTATCCTCGTCGCCCAAACACGCCCCGACAGCGAGATAACCTTGCAAAGATTTTCCGCACGCATTCGCGATTGTCGCGAACTCTTGGGCATCGCGGAATTCGCCGGTTTGGTGCGGTAACTCGTACACGTCGCCAAAAATTTGCGTCGGGTTCGGGTCATTGTGTCGCAGACGCTCTATTATAATAGCACTAACAAGGCGTTGCTGTTCTTCTTTTGTTAAATCTGATAACGAACGCCACGCGCCGTTGGTTTTAACCGGTATATGCAATTCTGTCAGGAATTGGACTGCGGCAGACTCATTTCCGGTTATTCCGGGTATGTAAGGGTCTATTGACAACTCTAGCGCTTTGTGTATAGGTCTGGAATATCTTCCCCACAACCTTATGCCTTTCATAACCTTTAATGAGCCTGCGGTTTCTGCGTCTTTCAATATTTCCTGATTTAATCCTAAAACCGACCATTTATCCCCAATGCTGCCTGTTTGGGCATCGCCTATAGCTCCGATGATAGCTATGTCACCAGAGACTACATTTTCCGGATCCAAGGCACGTGCAAGTATGTAGGTCATTCCTGACCCTGAAATATCCTCTTTTACCCCGAATAAGAGCGGGTTAACGTGTATAAGGTTGGGATGGGTGTAAAAATCGTTTTCAGCTTCGCTATTCATTGAAGGCATGTGATGGTCTGCGACAATTATCTTTGCATATTCAAGTATAGGCGCTAAATTTGCAGCCGCGCCCGACCCAAGGTCTGTGAAAACTAATAATTTCCACCGCCCCTGGCGCGCTTCTTCCACCAGCCTGTTTATCATCTCATCATTCAGGTATTTGGCAAAACTGAAATGGAATATTTTATGTTTTTTGGCTAGCGCGCGCACGATTATCGCAGCGCTGCAGACGCCGTCGCAATCTATATGGGATATCACACGGATTAGGTTCCTGTGCCCGCGTATAACATCTGCAGCTTTGTGCGCTTCTTTAACGAGTTGTTCAAGTTTTTCCAGCATAACAGACCAGCATTTTATTGTAATTTTTTCCGAGAATTATTCTACTTGTTGTAAATGCAGGCCCTATTTTACAATTTTTATTCTTGCACCAAAAGTTTTGCGCGTTCAGGATCGTATTTCCAGCCCGCCGGGAGCGAACCTTTCTTTATGTAATATTTCGCTAAATCCCTCACGCGGGATTCCGCCTTTTCCAAGCCCCTTTTCGAATGTGCGTCTCTTTTGTTTTTTTCCAGGTGGCCGCGAAGGCGGACCGCATGCTTTAACAAATTGAATAAATCCTCGGGTAGTTTGGAATACAGCTTTTTTTCCTTCATTATCTTGGATATCTTTTTGCCAGAAACTATCCTGGCGGAAGGAATGCCGTATTGGTCGCGTAAAACAAGGCCTATTTGCGCAGAGCCTTTCCCCTCTTTCGCAAGCTTTTCAATTATTTGTTCCACTTCGTCTTCGGTGTGTGTGACCCACGAAGGTTTGTCAGATGATTTTGATCTTTTTGCCATATTGTCATACCTAATCCGTTTTCTTATGCTTAAATTATTTGTGGCGTCCTTTTTTCTTGGTTTTGGCGGGTTTTTTGGCGGATTTACCGCTTTTCAAACGCTTCTTTCCGTTTTCATGCGCCCTTTCTTCTACCCTGCCGTTAGGGGAAATTTCGAAAAACGTTTGGGATTCAAACTTGTAGAACTTGGTCAGTCCGTCATTTATCATAGAATTTTCTACCCCGGCCTGTTTGGATATTTCTTTTACGGCTTCAATGGGCTTACCGTCAAAATCTCCCGGCATCATCATCGCATGCTTTGCGCCGCGCACGATAATCAATCCTTCTTTGGCGGGTAAAAAATTGTTTTCCAGCGGCCTCAAAACTGCGTGCGGTTCTGACAGGATGGAAACTTCGGTTTTTATGTTTGGTATGTCCCCGGCTTTTAACGCAGGCGAGCGAGGGTCCTGGCATACGGACATCGCGCATCTTACTAAAACATCAAACGCGCTTTTTATGGGATATGGATAACCTATTCGTCCGTGCAACTTGCCGTCTCCGTAGTATATGCTTAGAAGAATGCCGTGCCTTTCGTTGAAAAACGCGTTTTCGGGAACATCGTGGATAGTTTTGTTGTTTTTGACCCATTCTTCAATGGCTTTGCGGACGAATTTTATGACAATCTCTCCCTCGCCAAGGGATAGTTTACCGGAATTCATGGGAAATCAAAAACAAATTAGACGGTTCAGACATAAAAATGATTTATTGGATGCCGAATAACTATAGTTATGAACACAATCATAGAAAAGAACAAGCAGGAGCTCATAGACTCCATTAACGGGATACGCGAAGACTTGGGCGGACAGCCGTACGAAGTGGAATACCTTTCCAGCCTTAGCATGGAGGAATTGCAGAAAATGGTTGACGACCTGTTCAGCCAGAAACAGGGAAAATTGGAACAGGACATCGGCCAGCGTGAAAAAATCCGCACAGAATTTTACAGGAACATAACTTTGGGTTTTCTTTTCGTCGTCATAATGTTAATGTTAATTTTCACTGTATCAGGGCTTTTCATAAGGTAACTTCGGCCGCGACTTTGCAATAATTGGATATGACCCTCACGGATTTCAATGTGCCGGTTAGCTGGGGAATGCTTGCGTTCAATGTGACTTTTTGCTGGGGCAAAACCTTGGACGATACGTTAAACTGGGTTGTAGGTGAGTAGAGCCCGCTGTACGTATCTCCGAGCTTGAACTGGAAACGGAAATCGTACAATCCGACTAAACCTGTATTGGATATGGTCACATTTATTGCGGACGGGTTCGAAAGGGAATTATAACCCACGTCGGAAGATTGGAAATTTAATCCGGCTTCGATGCAATTCACTTTTTCCTCGCCCGGGCCTGTTACGGCGTCCATGCTGGTCTGCGCAAAATTAATAGCCCAGGGCACAATAACGGTAGCTAATGTAATGGTTATCGCCACAAGGAGAACAGTCGCTATCAGGGGCGATACGCCTTTTAATGTAGTTTTCATGGTTTTACCTTAATACTATTCGGCAGCTTCTCGTATAAACTTTAACTTTTAACCAGGACTGTTAGATAATCAGCCTCAGATTCTAGAACAAGGTCTATAGTATATGCGCCCGACGCTGCATTTACGTAAACGCTGACATTGCCCTGTGATAAAACTGTGCCAGCCTCCTGCAAGGTTGTGAAACCTGTACCCGATGAGGCGGAAACGTCATTGTTTACCAGGAACTGCATGACCGTGCCGTTCGTTGCCAAAGGCAAAGTCTTATTCGTTGACAAAACTTTTATCTCCTGCACCAGTTCTGTGGTATTGACCGCGGTCTGCGAGGACGGCGACCCGAATTTTCTCAGTATGACCTGCAGCCGCGAGTTCGAAAGTTTGTAATGGGTCGCATTCTCGGATGCGTTCACATCCGCGTTTGAACCGATTACGAGATTGCCGAACTGCACAGCAGTTTTCGGTTCCACAATCTGGGAAGTTGTTTCTATTTCGTATCTCAGAAGATCGTTTGCGCCGTCAATCGAGAAATCACCGCTCCGTATTTCTAAGGGAACAATGCGAACAGAGCCGCGCCCTTCCGAAGCGACTTTTTGTATCGCGTTGTCAAGATTGGACATGCCCTCCCTTACGTTAAGGTAGAGCGTTGATTCAGTTACACGGTCTAGCTGAGGCAAACCGAGTGTAAGCACCAGAGTCACAGTTGTAATGACTAAGCCCGTGTAAATTACGCCCGCTATAAGGGGGCTGATACCTTTTCTATAAGTCATTGGTGTCATAATTATTTGGTTAAACCCATTAATAATTCATACTATCCTGTAACTCTGTCGGACCAGGTGGCCGTGGAAGAAATTAACTTCACGTCCGCGTAAGTGTTCAGCCGTCTGGAAGTTAAATTGAAAACATTTGACGTCTTGGAGCCGCTTTTTACATAAGTCACGTTGACGGTCGCGTTATGTTCAACTCCGCTGAACACGAATCGCGCTGAGCCCTTGTCCGCTAGGCTGGTCGTATTTTGTTCATTGCCCGATATTGTGATATTTACGTCCGCCGCCGACCTTAAAAAATTAATCACGCTGACATTGTAGCTGGAGTATGTAGGCAGGAAAACCAAAACAATGGCCTCCATCTGTTGGCCTTGGGAATTAGACACATTTCTGGAAAAATCTAGGAAAGAGGACACGTTGTTTTCAACGGAAGAAGAGTACGGGCCCTGGTAATACGCGAACGACGCAGAACGTAAAATCTCTTCTTTCAATCCGGAGAAAAATTCCTGTGAATAATCTATGGATTTCGATATTTCGAAGCGCGAATTGTAATGAGCATAGAACATGAACAATATTAAAACGAGAGCTGTGATTATGTAAAACTGGCCTTTCAATTTCATGAGCAAGTCACCGTTGATTCCGCAACACCCGAAGATGTTCCTACCCTGATCGAGTGGCGGCCTTCGACACCCGGATAATTTATCACAAGCCCTGAACCGCTTGGCTGTATGTTTATATCACCGTTCGCTTTGTTGTAGATTTTTAATTCGTCCATCTGGCCTTTCAGCCAATAATTGCCGCCCGCAGAAGCCGCCGCGTACGTACCGATTCTTTTCGCATTCTGAAGGCTCATCGCATCCGATCTTGCCGGAATGGAACTGGGCGTGAAAGAATTGGTCAGTTTCTGT
>CAYZCD010000015.1:4384-9940 GCA_964476825.1 uncultured archaeon | reverse complement strand
AAATAGTTGCCGGACTTTGACCCTGTGCAGGCTACATGATACCATACTCCAATATTAGGCGGAGTGGTATCGAAAATTTGTTTGTAACTGGAACCGCTATGCGCGCCGTTATCAAATTCGCATCCCCATCCGCCATTCTGTGCTAGGGAATAATCTGGTATATTGCCATCGCTGGGAGCGGCGTATTTTTGTATAAGTCTGTCCCATTTTAAAACATTGGTATTTACCCACGCAGATATGGTGATTTCTTGTGTTATACGCAAGTTTGCCGAGTCCGGCACAGTAACATAATCATCCGTCCCGTCAAATCTCAACGCGTTCCGTGATTTGCCTGGGATCCACATTGGGCAATTAGGACAAGCTGGTTTTAGGTCGCCGTCATTTGGCGGAACAATGCCCGAAGAATCAAACGCTTTAACGCCCGTAGCCTCATCAAACTTCCACCACCCGACCAACCCCGTGTTCATATTTCCAAAAAACGGCGTTCCCTTGACGTCATTGCCGTCAACCTGCGCAACGATAATATCCGATGCGGTTATCGCAGAATCTCCGCTGTTAAGCGCATAAACTTTGATGTCGCCATCCGTGCAATAAGCGCCGCCTGCGGGTATGGAAATGAATTTCTTAGTCTGCGATGAAAATATTCCGGAAAACCAAGTTGAGGATACACCCACGATTCCAACGGTTATCAGCATCAACATAACCAAAGCTATCACCGGTGTTATTCCTTTTTTATTTTTTTTGTGAACCATAAAATTATCTCCATATGTGCAGTAAAATTTGCGCGGGCTTGAAGTATGTTGCGTTGCCCGCGATTACGTAAGATGCTGTGAACACGTTTTTGTCTGGAAGTGCGTCCCCGACGCAGCGGTTCCCGAGATAACAGAATTTAACCGTATGGTTTAGATCCGACGGGACCACGAAACCGGCTTGCGTGTTTAGCCCGAGATGGTTCTCGTCTATCGCATAACTGCGCAAAATTCCCTGGTTATCGAGCGTTCTCAATGCCTGCGCTGCGATGGCTTGCTCCCTTCCGGTATCTTCGACAGGTTGCAATTTAGAGCGCAACACCAAAAGGAAAGTCAATACCATCGTAATTGCTATTATGACTTCTATCATGTGCATTATGCCTTTCATGTTTTTCGATTTTAATTTCCAATAGCCTAGTTCCATGTCTTCACCAGCAAAATAACTTTTTGGAAATCGTAATCCGTTGTTAATAGGTTGACAGCCGTCCTGTGCACGATAACATCCGCAGAATTGTACGGGTCCTTGCCGTAATCGAGCAGCAGCGTGCCGTCCGTGGAATTTTCTATTTGTATATGGAAATCTTTCGAAGATCCTAATCGTTGTTTCAACGCGGCATAGCCAGTCCCGTTTAAATCGTTTATTTTGGACGCCTTTATCCCGGATACAAGATCCACGCTTAGTTGGGTCGTGCTCGGTAACAATCGCAGGTCGTTGTAAGGCTTTCCGTTCACGTAAGAGCCGTAATGGTAATACATTTCGTAGCTCGTCGCTGTGTTGTTGGATATGTTTAACTCGCGGTATGACGGGGCGTCGTAAATTTTTGCGTTGATATTTTTATCGGAGAACGCTATGCCGGTAGAATCGGGAGACGTGTACATGTCAACAAAATCCGCAACTCCAGAAAAAACCTGCGAATTGGACCCGTTCATCAGCATTTCGGTGTTGGCGAATGTTCTGTTGATTGTCGTCGAAAACCTTGAATTCCATGTGTAACCGGCCGAAGAAATGTTGACGCGGATTATCGGGTTGAACGCATAAATTTTAAAGGTTTTGGTTGTCGACCCGTTGGTAAAACTGTAGCTTATTCTGGCAGGCTTAATCGAGGTTGTGTACGAGTTTGCCTGGTAGCGTGCCGCCCCGATAAATAGCATGTCGCTCACCCATTCGTTGTCCCCGCCGTTGTAGCTGGCTGAAACAATATCGCCCACGGGCGAGAATTCGCCCGTGATCTGGCTGTTGTGGAACAACAGCCCGTTTGCGCTCAAATCGGAATTGATAGAAACCGCCGATGCGTCGGTGTCGCTGTAAAATATGTCAAACAGGTTTTTGCCCGCGCTTAAATTGGCCAGCATAACAAATTCGCCCGTTGATGTGTTCGCGTAAACGAAACCCACGTCTTTGCCGTTGTTGTGGTATCTCGCACTCACGGAATTGGGTTTAGTCTGGCTCGGAAATGGCATGTACAAATCGATTGGATACAGGTTCTGCGCCGAAGTCGCGTTGATGAAAACTCCCGTTTTCGTTATATTCCACATTAAGTATCCCGGAGTAAGAAGTTTATCGGCTATGCTGCCGGCCAGCGACTCCAACTCAATGCGGTCTGGTTTGTTTATAGTTGAAAAATATGTGATAGACATCGCGAAAAACGTTACAAAGATGACTAAGCTTATTGTATCGTCGAGATTGACCATTCAATTACCTGCAAAACAAATTTCGATTCCTTATAAGAAATAAACAGCACCCGCTTATCGAATGATAAATATGGGAAAAAATCAAATATTACAGGTCGCATCGTGTCTGAGATAACCTTATTCATAGCATTTGTGGCGGGCATACTGTCATTCGCATCGCCCTGCATACTTCCGCTCGTCCCTGCGTTTATTGCATACATGTCCGGCGTGAGCGCCGATAATTTAAAATCAAAAGGTTACAGCAGGTCGGCCGTTTTTGTAAATTCATTGTTTTTTGTACTGGGTTTTTCCGCAGTGTTTTCGATTTTAGGCGTGCTGGTGGGCACGGTATTTTCCGGCGTCGCTTATGATTTCAGGGTCTGGCTGGGCCGCATCGGGGGGTCCGTAATCATACTTTTTGGGTTGTACATACTCGGTTTAATAAAAATCCCATTCCTTGACAATGAACATAAAGTCCGAGTAAAAAACACCGGATACAGGCATCTGACCTCGTTTATTTTCGGCGCAGCTTTCGCAGCCGGCTGGACGCCCTGCATAGGCGCCATACTTGGAGCCGTGCTTGCGCTCGCAATAACCCAGCCTTTAGACGCATCGTACCTGTTAATTTCATATTCGCTGGGCCTGGGTGTGCCTTTCCTCCTCGTAGGGCTGTTTACAGGCCGCGCTTCCGAACTGATAAAAAAATCCGGCAACGCCATGAAATATTTCAGTGTTTTGGCCGGAATATTTCTGATAATAGTGGGTTTTTTGGTATTTACCAACCAGCTGTCTGCGGTGGCGAATTTATCCCTACCGTCCGGCATTTTGTCCAAAGGTTGATTCAATGGGATTCGACTGGATAAAAAACAACATATTATTGGTTTTATTATCGGTGTCAATAATATTGGCTTTCGTTTTCGGCCCCGGCATTATAGGGGGGGTTTCTAACAACGGGACGCTGGCTATGCAAAAAGCGCCCGAAATCAGCGGCATATCAAACTGGATTAATTCACCGCCGTTAAACATGTCCAGTTTGCGCAGCAAAGTCGTATTGGTCGATTTCTGGACCTACAGTTGCATAAACTGTATTCGAACTTTGCCTTACCTTAAAGCCTGGTACGACGCCTACGCCGGCAAAGGTTTGGTAATCATCGGAGTCCACACGCCGGAGTTTGATTTTGAAAAAGATTACGGAAATGTGAAAAGTTTTGTAGACGAAAACGGCATAAAATACCCGGTCGCGATGGATAACAATTACGTGACATGGGGAAATTACAATAATAATTATTGGCCGCGCAAATACCTGGTGGACGCGAAAGGTTTCATCCGTTACGACCATATAGGGGAAGGCGGCTATGAAGAGACGGAAAAAATAATACAGAAGCTTTTGATGGAATCAAACGCATCTTTATCACTGGTTTCCACTAACGTGTCCGGAATACAGCCGGGATACATCCAGACGCCTGAAATATATTTGGGTTATAGCTTCGCCAGGCAGAACTTAGGTAACGACGAAGGTTTACAGCCGGATAAAATTGTCGATTACGCACATACAGACGCGACTAAAGACAATACGGCGTATCTTGAAGGTTCATGGAAGATTAACAAGGACAACGCCGAATTGAAAAAAGAAACCGGTTTTGTCAGGTTGGTCTACACGGCCAAATCCGTCAACATAGTCGCGGGCGGCAACGCAACTCTGGAAATTTTCGTTGACGGGGTACAGAAAGACGCTGGTTCCGCCATTGATAATAAAAACACGGTAAACATCAACGGCTTTAAGCTGTACAACATCGTTAATTCCGCTTCATCGGGTAAACACATGGTAGAGATAAAAGCAACGGGTAGTTTGATGTTGTACACGTTTACGTTTGGCTAAACCCGATTGAAACAGAAGCTTACTAAATAGCTTCTGTTTCTATTTAAGAAGCTTTTAATTCTGTCGGTATAATTTATCTTGATGTTCGACATACTCTTGATGCTCGTAGGGTCATTGGGCTTCGCATACACGGGCTACAAGGACTTGAAAACGACGGAATTTCCCGACTGGGTACCTTACGCGATAACGGTTTCATCAGTTTTTATAAAACTGGCCGAGGCGTTTGTAATTAACGATTTTACAATATTTACAGCTTCCGTGATCAACGGCCTGTTTTTGTTCGGGATAGGTTATATTTTATATCTCCTCGGCAGTTGGGCCGACGGCGATGCATACATACTAGGCGCGCTGGGTTTTTTATTTCCTATGAAAACAAATTTATTCAACCCTACATATTTTCTTCCATTGCCGTTGATGCTTATCTCAAACGTCTTCCTTTTCGGCGGGATCTACATGGTCGTTTACGCATTCGCCCTTGGGTTCAGGAATAATTGGGTTTTTACAGACCTGAAAACGGACCTGTCAAAAAACTCGCGAAAATTATTTATAGGGTTGTCGTTAATTTTTGTTTTCGCGTTCGGTGCGACATACATGATGGCGAAAAGTTTTAACGTAGCTATTAGCGCCTCTTTGCTGTCCGTGCCCGCAGGTTTCGTCGTTTATTCCACATTGTTAATTTTCCTATGGAGATATGTAAAATTGATAGACAAAAAAATATTTGTAAAAAAAATCCCCGCGTCAAAGCTGCGTTTCGGAGACATACCGGTTTCCGCAAAATTGCTGAGAATGCCAGATCCTGACATGATAAAAAAATTGCGCGCAAAAGGCGGTTACGTGAAAATCAAGGAAGGCGTCCGTTTCACGCCCGTATTTTTAATCGCATTTATTTTTACAGTAATTTATGGCGACGCTGTTTACTGGGTTCTTAAAATTATTGGAAATTAAAATTATTCCAGGACAATCGGCATCATGGCTCTTGTCTTTTGAATTTCCGTTTCCAACTCGTCAAGCCTTTCATTTATCGAAGTAATATCCTTTTTCAGCAATTCGTCCTCTAACCATTCGGAACGGGCCTTGACGCGTTCAACGTCTGCGGTGAGTTTGTCCAACTCGCCCACCTTGGAGCGTTCAAGCTTCTTGCGGAAATCCTCCACATCAGTTTTTAACATCTTTATCTCAGCGATCTGCGATTCGAACTTCTGCATTTTATTGTCGATGTCCGTGCGCATGGAATGTATCTCCGCCGGGACCTGGCTC
>CAYZCD010000015.1:0-4374 GCA_964476825.1 uncultured archaeon | reverse complement strand
TTTTTTGCCCATCTCGTCCATCGTAGAGATCTTGAATTTGACCAGTTCGGCATAGGCGTCCTTGTTGTTTTGCAGCGCTTTTTCCGCGTCCGCGCGCCACGTATTTATCTGTGGCATAACCTTCTCTTCGACATCCTCCGCGCTTTTTGATATCTGGTCGATTATGGAAATTTTGAATTTGTGGAAATCCTCGTATATCTCGCGCTTCGTTTCATCCATCCCGGATTTTGAAATCGATTCCTGCAAAAAGTTCATTTTTTGGTTGAGGTCGCGCATTGTGAAATCGCTGATCTTGTCAACTTCAGCCTTTAATTCATTGCGGAAATCCGGATAGCTTTCCATCGGTTTTATCCTTGTTTCAAGGTCGGCAAATTTGGCATTTAATCCGTCTTCAATTTCAGTTTTCACGCCTTCAAGCAATTTTCGAATGTCTTCAATGGCAGCTTTGTCCATTTTTAGCCCGTCATCCGAGGATTTGTTGGAAGATTGCAACGATGATCTCAGCTCGGCGTAGACTTTATTTTCGCTTGCCCGCAGTCTTGCATCAAATTCCTGCAGCATGCTTTCCCTGTCCGCCGGTGCCAGGCCTTGCTGTGTATTATCCATCCTGTTTTGTAAATCGCTGAATTTCTTGTTATTATTTGCGCTGCCGGATAATTCTGAATTTTCCATCCTCGTGATCTTGGATTTCAGTTCGTTTATTTCATTTTCCAACCCGCTCGGGTCAAACTGCGCCGCAACAGGCACGGCAACCTTGCTCATCGGGGCAGTTTCGAGTTTCTGCTTTAACGATGTGACGTCCTGCGCAACCTTGTTGGCAACTTCGTTTTTCAGGTTTTCTATTTGGTCGGCGCTTAATCCCGTTTTCGCCTGTTCCATCGTGGATTCGATGTTATGGACCTCGTCAATAAGTTTTTCTATTGATTGGAATTTGTCGCTTTTCGTTATCTGTTCGACCCAAGCCAGCCGTTGTTGCGTCTCCGGAGTTAAAGCCTCGGAAAGCTTTTCAATATGTTCAATCTGGTCTTTTATCGCTATGACATCCAGTTTATTCAGTAATTGGTAATCCTCCAATTCAGAAAGCTTGTCTTCTAGAGCCTTTATCCTGGGGTCTTCCTGAGAACTCATCATCATCTCTGGCATTAAATAAAGTTTCTTTTCAGTATGATATAAACTTTTCAGGCTTGGTTTTACCGACTTTTTTGGTTAACCAGACATACCATACGGCAATCACAACCAAAGACATGCCCAATTTCCACAGGTACTCGTGGAAAACACGGAAATAGCCAAAGCCCATGTTAATCGATACCCAAAGAAGGAAAACTATCCGTCCGATGTTGACAGCGTAGATCACAGGTATCCCCGCCATGGCGATCAGCCTTTTTTTATTTTTCACTTTGGGCACGGCTAAAACGAGTGCTAAATAGGCAACGGCCGATTTCCAGCCGGTGCAATCCGCGCCTATGTCTATGCTCACTGGCCCGTCGACCGTGTTTAAGTTGACATAGAAACCGTCGATCTTCGTGTCAATCCCCATCAAATTCGCGGTTAAAACAACATTGTCCCTCACCGCGTATTGGAGGAATTCCATTCCGGGATTTGCCCATAAAATTATGTAAAGCGGTATTGAGAGCAAAGTCATCCTTGCTAGAAAAACAAAGACGTACCATAGCCTGCCCTGCTCCCTGCTGAGGCGAAGTTTGCGCATTTCAATCATCATATTCCGATTCAATAACAGACTTTATGGCTTTCGCGGTCTTTTCCCCCACGCCTTCAACTTCAATCAAATCTTCCATGGAAGCGTTGAAAATTTTTTTTGGCGAGCCGAAATGTCTCAGCAGCCTTTCCGCAGTCACATTGGAAACTCCGGGCAGCCCGGCCAATATGTAAGCTTGTTTTTCTTTGAGCGTCTCAATTTTTTTCCTGGCCCTTATACTAACCGGTTTTTTCTCGTCTTCCTGCTCCCTTTTTGCAATCCAGAACATCTGCGCCGCCGTCTCTTCGGCCCCCGTGGACGGAAGTATAGGAATTTTATAATCGGTGACTATGCTTGCAATAACACCTCTAATTGCGTTCGGATGCATCTTACTGCGCATGAACAGGCCGTTTCCTTCCAGTATCAGGATGGGAGAATCGAAGTTCCTGTTTAATTCCGTTAACTGTTCAAACAGTCGGCCGTCTTTGATGGAATTAAGAAAATCTTCCGTAGTTTTGCGTTCAACCGCGACCCGGTCGGAAAGTATGTAATCCCCGACTTCGAGTTTTCTTAAAACCACCCGCGCTCCGTACGATTCCAGGAGTTTACCTATATCCGACGTCTCCCTGTTGTCCTCGATTATGATGATTTCATTTGCTAGGAATTTTTGGCCCATTTGTTGAGACCCCTCCCGTAATTTAGATCCTTGCCTTGCATGCCTGTAAGTATGGTCTTCATCCTTCTTTCCTTGTGGTGCGCGGACCAGTAATAAGCTTCGTCTCTGGTGTTTTTCGCTATAAGTACAAATATTTTTCCTTTTACGTTCCTGCCGACGCGCCCTTTGCGCTGTATGGAGCGTATCTCCGAAGCTATCGGCTCGTAAAAAATTGCAACATCGACTGCTGGTATGTCCAACCCTTCTTCGGATATCGACGTTCCGATCAGGCAGTTATAATGTCCGCTCCTGAATAAATCAAGCCTTCTTGTTTGTTCCGCCTGTGTCAGCCCCTCGTCATAATCGCTTTTCGTGGCTTGCCCTATGAATGATATGGGCCTCGCGGTTTCGATATCTTTCAGGCTATGCGCAATATGGCTGACAGTGTTCCTGTAATTTGAAAATATTATTATCTTGGCGTCCTTGTTTTCAACGAAAACTTTTTTGACAATTCTGGTCAGCTCGTCCATTTTTGGGTGCTCCACGCCTTTTTTTAATAATTCCTCCGTCTTTTGCATGCACAGTTTGATCTCTTCGTCCGACATGATCCGCTTTACGGCGCGCGTTTTGCCCTCTTCCGCGTCCGCGGCCATTTTTTTCAGGTAGGTAAACAGCGCGCCCAGGCCCTGGCTTTCTACCATTTCCAATGCATGTTCCACCTTCAACAATTCTGCAATCATTGAAACTGCGAAAAAGGCGGACTTGTCCCCTTTTCGTATCCGGTCCTGCATTTGTCTTTGGAGTTGTATCAGGCGCCCTTTGCCCATATTGGCGGAAAGCATATCTAATTTCTTTGCCCTTTTTTCTATGTAATTTTTCAGCATGCCCCGGATCTCTTCGAAGCTTTCCGGCAATTCAACGAAAACCCATTCGACTTCTTTTTCCTTTACGTACGGCGCGACATCCGCGTCGGTTTCCAATCTTATTTCAACCGCTTCTATGCCCAGCTCCGCGCACATCTGGTTTATTTTTTCTTTGGAGGAGCCCGGCGACGCGGTTAGCGCGAGTATGCGCCCGTCGTTGGATTTCTGCAAAAATTGTTGGGCGATCCCGGAATAAGCGTAAGCTCCGCGGGCCCTGTGGACTTCGTCCAGTATTAGGAGCGAAAATTTTTCCATGTCTATAGAGCCGTTGGCAATGTCGTTTTTAACAACCTGTGGAGTTGCAAAAATTATTTTTTTCCTGTAAAGGAATTCGCGGTCGATCGGGTCTATGAAACCTGTTATAGTCTCCATTTCCTTGTCGGCCAGGTTGAAGAATTTTTCAAACGATTTTTTGTGTTGCGTTACCAAGGGCCGTGTAGGAGCTAAAAACAAAATTCTTTTGTCGGGTTTATTTTGCATCGTGTGTGCAGCAACCATCGCCGACAATGCGGTTTTTCCAAGCCCCGTAGGCAACACGACCAAAGTGTTTTTATTTATCGCGGTGGCGAGTATCTTTTCCTGGTATACGCGCGATTCTATGGAGTTGGGTTTAATTAACGGATGTTCTATGTAAGCCACAAAGTAGATTGAACTGTTTGATTAATGTGCTTTTCCGGGGCGCGTGGCCTATATCATTTTCAAAGCCCATTCCGGTTCCGATTCTTGTATTTTTCGCATATGGCCCGCGTCTATGCCGATCCGGTAATCGGCGCTGTCCCCGTTCAAAAAAACTTTTTTTTTGGAAGATACAACAGTAGCGAATCCCATGCCAACCGCCCTGTAACGATCGCCTTCCCGCTCCGGGATCAGGATATCCGATTGCCTAGTTCTGTATTTTATCCCGTTTTCATCGAGAAAGGATGCGAGTATTTGCCCGTGCAAGAGATCAGAATTTCCGAATCTTAGGTACGGAGCTTCGTCCAAATATAATTGCACAACTTTGTAGCCCGCTGTTTTATTTGGCCAGTTCACCGTTTGGGTCATGGCATTGATTTGATAGCAAAGAATTTAAGCCTTTTGTTCCTTGATAGCTATCGGGC
>CAYZCD010000014.1:1393-19137 GCA_964476825.1 uncultured archaeon | reverse complement strand
ATAAGTTATAACCACACCTTTGACATCGATATTACCAGATTTTAGAGTCGTGTAAAGTGCCACAATGTCGTCTACGTCATTGAAGGGGTCGGTAACTATCAAAGTCTTATAGCTCATTATGAAAACTTGGTAATGAAAAACATAAGAATACATTCGCTGGTCATGAATCGTCGTTTTTATAAGTTTGCATTGAATTACTACCATGGCCAAGAACAAAAGTATTCTGAGTACGTATCGTGAGTCCATAGCAGAAGCGGATTGTTTTCTGATAGACATGAACGGGACGATACGGGACGAATTACCCGCAGTTTATCGTTCCATAGTGGATGTTTTTTTATCTTTTGGTAGGACACCGCCAACACTTGCCGATTATCGCAGTTCTGAAGGCAGCCATTATTGGGACAATTACCTGAAGCATGGTTTTAGTAACAGCGAGCGTGCCAGTGTTGACGGGTTATTCAGGCAATTCTTTGATTCCAGATACGCTCATATGGTAACAGCTTTTCCAGATGCAATTCCAACGATAAAAGAATTAAAAGCGCGAAAAAAAGTTGTCGGAATAGTTTCAAACATACCGCGCAGCAGGCTGGATATGCACTTGCATGAGTATGGGCTTAACGGGATAATCGATTTGAGTGTGAGCGCGGAAGATGTGCGGGAAATGAAACCCTCTCCAAAACCGCTTGAATATGCATTTCAAGTACTTGGCGTGCCGCCGGAGAAAGGTTGTTACACAGGAGACAAAACATGGGACGTATCTGTGGCTCGTGCAGCGAAAACCGCATCAATAGCGATTAGCAGGCGCGGAAGTTATCATACCCGTGAGATGTTGGAAAAAGCAAATCCGGACGTTTTAATTAACAGGCTTGAAGGTCTTCTTTACCTTTAGAGGTCAGCCGACGTAACTCAGCTGTTCCTGCAATTCGTCTTTCTTTTCGGGCTTTTTCATTTTCTCGAATACAGCCTGGTATGCGCGCATTAACTCAGGCGACAAAGAAGGCTTTATGACTTTTGTCATCCCCTCGAAATGTCTCCACCTTACTTCTTTTGCCTTGATATCTTCTCTTAAAGCTGCGATTGCAGCCTCACGGCATAATGCTTCAATGTCCGCTCCGGAATAACCTTCGGTCTCTTTTGCAAGTTTTTCTATCGAAACATCCTTGTTTAACGGCATGCCGCTGGTGTGTACTTTGAAAATCTTTTCCCTCGCTTCCGCGTCCGGCGCGGTCACAAGTATGTGGCGGTCGAACCTTCCGGGCCGTAACAAAGCCGGGTCGAGTATATCAGGCCTGTTCGTCGCTGCAATGACAATGACGTCGTGCAAATCTTCAAGCCCGGACATTTCCGTTAATAATTGCGAAACAACCTGTTCCGTAACGCGCGATCCCATTTCCAAACCCCTTCTCGGAGCTAACGCGTCTATTTCATCGAAAAAAACAATCGCGGGCGCAACCTGGCGTGCGCGCCTGAAAATTTCACGCACAGCTTTCTCGCTCTCGCCAACCCATTTCGAAAGCAGTTCCGGCCCTTTGATGGATATGAAATTTAATCCAGCTTCATTGGCGACGGCCTTCACGATCATCGTTTTTCCGCAGCCGGGCGGTCCGTACAAAAGTATCCCGTGCGGCGGTTTTATTCCCATTTTTTTGAATGCGTCCGGGTTTTGTATCGGCCATTCGATAACCTCTTGAAGCCGTTCTTTCAACTCTTCAAGCCCGCCTATATCAGACCATTTGACATTCGGAATTTCGACTAAAACCTCGCGCATTGCAGACGGTTCAACAATTTTTAACGCATTGTCAAAATCGACCGATGTGACAATTAATTTTTCCATTATCTCGTTCGGAATTTCGCCTTCTTCCCTCCACCTTATTTCCGGCAAAACTCTGCGCAAAACCGATATCGCAGCTTCTTTTGCCAACGCTTCAACGTCTGCGCCTACGAACCCGTGCGTTTTCGCGGCCAACTCGTCGATGCTGACCGTTTTATCAAGAGGCATGTTCCTCGTATGAATTTGCAAAACTTCGCGCCTTCCTTTGCGGTCCGGCACTCCTATTTCCACTTCCCTGTCGAAACGGCCCGGTCTTCGTAGCGCGGGATCGATTGCATTCTCACGGTTCGTCGCAGCGATGACAACCACACGCCCGCGTTTCCTCATTCCGTCCATTAAAGAAAGTAATTGCGCAACCACGCGTCGCTCGACTTCACCGGTAACTTCCTCGCGTTTCGGCGCAATAGCATCAACTTCGTCTATGAAAATTATACTCGGTGCATTCTTTTCAGCATCTTCGAAAATTTTTCTCAAATTTTCTTCGGATTGCCCGTACCATTTGGACATTATTTCCGGCCCGCTTATGGTCAAAAAGTTTGCGCCGGATTCATTGGCCACAGCCCGGGCTAATAATGTTTTACCAGTTCCCGGCGGCCCGTATAGTAAAATTCCTTTCGGCGGTTCAATGCCTAACCTCTCGAATAATTCCGGGTGGCGTAATGGAAGTTCGACCATCTCCCTGATCTTTTGGATTGCGTCGCCTAAACCGCCTATGTCTTCGTAGGTTACAGCGGGTATTTTTTTTTCGTCCGCTTCAACAGCTTCGGTCAGCAATTCCATTTCCGTTATATCTGTAACTTTTACAATGCCTTCCGGCTGGGTTTTAACTACCATCAATTTTATGTCTCCCGGAAACCCTATAGGCAGGCCGAAAAAGAAATTCTCGACGTCAACCCCGAAAAACTCATCGAACATCGTGTTTGTTCTTTTGCGATAAACCGGCGACGGCGAAATTATATCGCCCTTTACAAGCGGGCGCATTATCAAATTTTGCCTTAACAAATTCGGGCTTACGGTCAACAAAATGCCTTTTTGTGCGGGAGCCAAGACGACTTTCTTTGCTTCTTTGGCCTCGGCTTTCCTTATTTTTACCATCTCGCCCAAACCGACGGACGCATTCATTCGCAGCAACCCGTCCATCCTTATGATATTTAACCCGACATCAGCCGGATATGCGCGGACAGCGATTGCGGCCGTTTTTTTCTGCCCTTCCAATTCAACAATGTCGCCTTCGCGTATGTTCAGCGATTTCATCGCGGTCATGTCCATTCTTACTATTCCGCGCCCCACTTCTGAACGGTTTGTTAATTCACCGATCTTGAGCTTGATTTCAACCTTTTCGTCTTTCATGCCAAAAACCTTTTATTTATTATTTCATTCCTCGTTTAAATCGCTCTCATTGGCCTTCTTTTCGAGTAAACGCAGCTCTTCCGGGGCTAGGAGAACTTGGAAAGTCTTCCAATGGATCTTACTTTCCCATTCCCCGAAATAATCCAATATCCTTTGCATTTCTTCCATGGCCACTATGAACACCGAGTTATCGACTTTGATGTGCGGGACTTCATTCATCACGCCTTCCCGGTGGTAATGGTAAACGCTGTTATTTTTTCGTATTACCTGTTCCCATCCGTACAAGCCGCGGAAAAACTTATTCCTCTCGTAGTTGGAGTCGAATTTGGAGCAATCCATGTCGAACGATATCAATATACCCGTATTTTCGCCGTTCTTCCTTATCTCGATTCTCATGATTATCACTTAATTATCTTGCAGGGTTATTTTGTCTTTGTTCAGGTTAAACAGGGCCATGAAAGCCTCAGATTTGGAGTCGAATATTGCAAAAACCGGAGTTTCTCCTATCGACTGGATCGTTACCATTTGCTTCTTTGGCTGGGAAATTTCCAAATGACCACCTTTTGTGTTTACTTGATCTAAAATATAGTCACACGTATATTTAAATTTATGGTATAGTTGATCTAAACATCAGATAATACTTAAGAAAGCAAATGCTGTTGCATGGTCATTTCGGATCTTCTAATTAACCACACGACGCAGCTGATTTCATCGACAGGTTATCTTGGATTATTCGTGCTAATGGTCATGGAAAGCATGGCTTTTCCGGTTCCCAGCGAATTGGTCATGCCATTTGCCGGTTTTCTTGTAGTTGACGGAAAAATGGGCCTTTTGCCTGTTGTAGTTGTGACAAGTTTGGCGTCTTTGACAGGTTCGCTGTTTTCTTATTACATTGCATATTTCGGGGAAAAAAAACTCATCAGTCGTTACGGTAAATTTTTCTTTCTTAACAAAAAGCATCTTGATAAAACCGAAGCGTGGTTCAAAAAACGCGGTTCAATAACCATTTTTGCAAGCCGTTTAATTCCGGTCGTCCGTCATTTGATATCGATACCGGCCGGCTTGTCCAAAATGGACATCAAGAAATTTTCCCTGTACACTTTGGCCGGCGCAACGGCATGGAACACATTCCTTTTATTGATTGGCATCCAGCTACGGGAGCGCTGGGAAGATATACACAAATTCAGCTCGATTTTGGACATATTAGTCATCGGAGGAATAGTGGCAGTAATTTTTTACTATCTAAACCCACAAATTAAAAAAATTAACAGGAAGTGGTTTTGATAAAGGACATTATATAAATATCAGCTTTCCAATTTGATAATCATGGCAAAACTTTTTTCAAACCCGATTTTTATCGCGACCGTGGCCGGTTTGCTATCGTCAATCGGGCTGATTTATTACGTGTCTAAAGCCGTCTCACCCGGCATATTCGGGTTGTTCGCAATAACCATTGTCGCAGTCTTATTCGGCCTCTTTGTCGGCCTGTCGTCTGCTGCGCTGTCGCTGCTGGCGAATTTGAAAAAATTCATGGGAAACAACTGCAGCGATTGTAGCAATGACATCCCGTCCAATTCAAATTACTGCCCCCATTGCGGGAAAAGGAACATATTTTTGAAAATAATAAAACTGTGAAATTTATGGAAAACGAAAAAATTGAAGTTGGGGTGCAAAAAGGATTTTCCATAAAACTGCGCTTGTCCAAGCCTTTGGATAATTTGTTGTCCGGAGGAATTGAAGCGGGTGCATTGACAAATTTTTGCGGCCCCCCAGGCTGCGGGAAAACAAACATCTGTATGTTAGCTGCGATTAACGCCGTGAATTCCGGGAAAAAAGTCATTTACATAGACACGGAAGGCGGTTTTTCTTTCGAACGGTTTAGCCAGCTTGCGGGCGAAAACACGGACAAAATCCTGGGCAAAATAATGTTTCTAGAGCCAAGAACATTCAAAGAGCAGGAAGAAGCCATTAAAAAATGCCGTTCCTTGGCAACCAACGGTGAATTTGGTTTGGTCGTGTTAGATTCGTCAGTCGCGTTGTACCGTCTGGAGTATGCCGAAACCGACGATGTGATGAAAGCCAACAAGCAATTGGGCATACATTTGTCCATATTGTCTGCGATTGCGCGTGAATTCAAGATTCCTGCGATCATCACAACCCATGTATACAAAAAAAATGATTCCGAATTGCTCGATGTAATCGGCGGCGACGCGATGAAATACTGGTGCAAATCGATCATTCTGGTTGAAAAAACCGGCGAGACAGGCGTACGCAGCGCGACAATAGTTAAGCACCGTTCAATACCGGAAGGCAGGTCAATTAATTTTTTATTGACGGACAGCGGAATAGAGCCGGTGGAAAAGAAATTCGGGATATTTTAAAGTTTAAATTCCACATTCTCATACGCAACCTTTCCATCCCTTACCGTAAGTATGCCCGCTTTCATCCCGTCCATATAACTTGCGTTCCAGAATAATTCGTTTACTAAAACGCCTTCTCGCACACGCCGTCCGTTTCTATCATTCGCTCTGTGGACGGATTCGTGAAAATGGCCGGTAACAGCTTTCGTAATTCCCAAATCTTCATATAAAGTCCTGAGATCTTCGTTGCCTCTGTTTTCCGTTTTCATCCTCACAGGCGCACCTGCTTTTACCAATCGTTCTCCCACAGGCCCGGGAAAAACACTGCCCTCTTCTACAATATTATCGCCCAGCCTGAAAGCTCTCTGTGCTTCGCCGAAATATGCCATGTCCACGCACGTATCCGGGCTGTCAAATTTTCTTGGGACGTGGCAAATTACGATTGTTTTTTGCGGGTCTGTGACATATCTTCGTAAATCCTGTATGTTTATCATTCTCTGCACGCCGGTATCGGTTTTGTAGAATCCTGTTTTTAAACTTTCGTTATGGAACTGATAACCTTTTCCCGTGGCATCGCCCGCCATCCAATCCGAACCGGGCAAAAACACAAGATGGTGATCCGGAGTTTCAAGTTTAGGATTTTGCGCGGCGTAAACCAAATTTTCATATTTGGAGACAAGCGCATTTATCACCGGTTCAAACAAGTCTACCTTTTCATGGCTGCCGGGTTGTATGTACACTTCCAACCCGGATCTGCCTGCGCCTGTCAGCATATGTCCCAGATAATCGTCTTCACCCAAGTCCTGGAACTGGTCGCCTGTAATGTCGCCGTTTAAGATAATTTTTTGCGCACCTTTTGCGTTTAGTGCAGACATAGCTGCGACTACGCCGTTTGGATGTATCCGGTGTATGTCCGAAATTATCCCGTATTTTGTTTCCATTTTAATCAATCACTCCATCATATACGAATGTTCGCCATCAGGGTGGCGTCTTCCCATGAGATTTTCCATTCCTTCTTAAATTGTAAACTACGCGTTCCGCTGCAGCAGAAATTCCGGAAAACATTAAATAACGTTCTGCCATAGAAACCGTCTGTCTGGATCTTTCCAACAATTCCGCGGGCGACGGCATATGCTCGCCGATTTTTGCCCAGCCGGCCGCTATGTATCCATCCTCGTATAAAGATTTTCCGTCGCCGTTTGGTGTGTTGAATAAATCCATACCCGTTTCATCAGCCATTTTCAGCGTAGCATACATTATTGCGTTCATTAATCTTAATTTTCCGGCATGCGTCCTTACGCGTTCCCGCCTCCCGAGCCCGTTCCAATGTTCAATCGTTGGCTGTTCCAAACCTTGAATAATGCCTACACTCAAACCGCTAATTTCACCATTGCCGTCTGCAACAAATTCCGTTAAAACGCGAGGTTCGAATTTTTCGTCTTTTGTTTTATAGCCTTTTGAATTTAACCTTTCAGAAATTTTAGTTGATTCTTCTTCGTTTATCGGATCCTGGCCAAAATAAGCAGGCAATTCAGCAATGCGGCGCAATGCGTAACTCCTTCCTCTTCGGATATTATCCAGATGTTGGGCGTTAAGTTTTCGCAACCCGTCGCAATATATACCGAAAAATTCCGGGGGTATTACCGCATTCATTTTTTCAGTGAAATCCAGGTAAGAAGCTGGATCCAGAACTCTTGCCACAACCGGCGTAGTCAAAATATTAGATTTGGATTCCCCGACTATGGTCCTGGATGGCGAATGATCAGGGGCGTTTGGATCATACGTAATCGGGTTCTCGCCCATCAAATGCTCTAAAAGTTTTATTTGGGCCCCCGTTCCAGAACTCTCCACGTCCAAGTAATTTCTTGCGATACTTAATAACGGTTTATAATTAACCATATCGTTCATCGGCCTCTAGGATATTTTTCAAACGCATTTGCAACTGCGATTTGCGCGCGCGTTAAAAGAACATCTGGCATTGGTACGTCTTCATCATAAACTTGTCTCCAATATAATGCGTGCTCCGCGTCATTTCTGGCTAACGTGTTTGGATCTATTCCAACAGAGCGGGCTTTTTTTATGGCAGCCTCGGTTATCGCGTTCATCAATTCAAGCTTGGACGTGTGATATACGGCACGTTCTTTCCTGCCTCCGTTGTTCCAATAATCATGCACGTCGGGTTGGAATTCATTTAAAGTCGAATCTCCTAGAAATCCTTCGACATCATCTTTTTTAATAGGTTTCAACCCTCTAACACTTCCAAACGCGTTAAGCACGGTTGTAACTTCCCCAATTTCGCGCTCGCCGAGCAGTTCGGACCCGAAATTATAATGCGCCACCGCACGCAGCGCTTCATGCCGGCCATTGACAGCCAAATTATCTACATCAGCTTTCATTTTTCTCATTTTTTCTTCTTCCTCAGGTTCGGCCAAATAATGTGGCGGGGTCATGAAAGAATAACTTAATGCGAGTTCAGGGTCAAGTGCGGCTGCGATCGTAGGATTGGCATACATATTTGTTCGGTTCGCGCCCAGTCCTGTGGCAAGCGCTTTATCACCCGCTCCATAAGGTATTTGCACGCCCGCAACCAGGGTGTTAACAAGTTGTATTTGCGCCATGACGCCTCCGCTGTCAATGTCATAGACGTTGTAAAAAATACCTTTGAGAAGTTTCTCGTCCGTCAATTTAGTTTCCATAATTATTCCCCTCAATTCTTGTACGCGCCAACCTAAATCTTCGTATTGCTGGCGTACCTGTTTTTCACGTCCAAAACGACTTCCCAGAGATGCATAAAATCGGTGTTCGGGTCGCCGGAAACATAAAGTATTTTTTCGCCTATTTTGCCTGCGTACAAATTAATTTCAGCATCAACTATTTCGCTTATCCCGCGCGTGCTTATCCATTCCTTCAAGACTTCCGAAATTTCGGCCAATGCACGAATGTCTATCGAATCAAAATTCTTCGGAAATACCTCTATCACATCCAGTTCCGGCGTAAACAAAACGCCCCAAACGTTTGGTAGTCCCAAGTCTGTTAAATTTTGCCTCATAAAAACGACCTTATCGCTTCCCTTTGCGGGTGATTTTGCTGTCCTTGACCTCGCTGATTTGTGAAGTCAGGAAATTGATCTTGCTTTGCAAAAACTTGATTTCCTTAAGCGTACGTGCAGCGTTAAGCCTTATTTTTGCATCTACGAGCTGTTCCCTGTACACTTTGATCAAATCTTCCGCATCTTCCTTGTTAATTACAACCATGTTATCAACCTCCGAAACTAGAAGCATGGACGACTGGACGCACACTTGGTGTGTGTCAGTTTCCAGTATGCTTCAGTTCACGTTTACTACGAGTTAGTGATATTATGATGAAGTGGTATATAAGGATTTCTATTATAGAGTAGTGACAATATATATATGTAGGGTTAGTCAAGATGTGAGAATGAGAATGGGACGAGTACTTGGCCAATACCAGAAACCTATTGTTATTTTTGACACTTCCGCTTTGGTAAAAATGGGCCAAAAGGATGTCGGTGCAATCGCCGCGTATTCCGAATTGGGCTTTGCTTTGCAGGCAAAAAGCAATGACATACCGCCCTTCAACGAAGTTGCATTTCAAAGCGCAGTTGCCGAATATCTGGGCCTTTATGAGCGCCATACCCTCGATGAATTCAATCGCCCAAAAGCGTCTTCTGAAATTGCTGCCTTATTACCCGACCATGCATTTCCCGCGGAATTGCGTGATCGGTTTGGGGATGCGACGGAATTGTGGAGACATTTTTCCAGGAAAGCATCTCGTACATTTGGCTATAACGGGCGCTTTAGCTCGTTGGCAATTGCAGATAAAGAAATAATCTCATACGCGTTGGAACAAGCTGATAACGACAGGGAATGTTACATCTTCAGCTACGACGAAGATATTATCGGAGCCGTCAACGGAATCGACAGGCACAAAGACAAAGTTCATTTAGTAACCGATAAATTGTTGGAACCGGGACTTTTTGAGGGGGATCCAACCAAAGGAACTGTTTTAATTCCGGTTGATTTGGTGGGAAAATTTTATTCAATGGCATCTTCCGAGAAACCAGACCATTATATTGTGACTGTTAACGCACCGGTCGGCGAAGGCAGGCTTAGGGTAGCAGTTTCAATAAACCCGATCGGAGACAGGTTATCATTCCATGAAGGCGATGCTTACAGGCATGTATTGCGGATCGACGATGCTGAATATGTGAATTTGAAAGGTTATCAAAGAAACATGGAAGAAAGCAGGGCTGTGGCCAGGACAAAAAGATTTAACGTGGAATTAACCAGGCGGTACGGATCGGGATCGTTTTCCATCATGGGCATTTCAAAATCGCGCAACGAAGGTGTTATGGAAATGGATTTCGTCGAAGGTTCTGTTAACTTTAAAAACGGAAAGCTCGAAAAAGAAAGAACCAAAAGCCCGGCGGAGTGGTTTAGTTTCGATGCACATTATTTTGGCCGGTTTTCTCCGCAAACAAACAGGTATTTGGACGAATTCAAAAGGAGATTTCCTAAGTAAAGGGTGTAAATTCTATGGCATACGATCCGCTTGGACAAAGGTTAACCAGAAGAAAATTTTTGGGCTATGCTGTAAAAGGCGCGGCTTCATTAGCCGCGGCTACGGCGTTTGGACAGTTTCTGATGGCCTGCTCATCGGACGAGTCAATTGTAACACACGTTAAGCGCATTTACACTATCAAAGATGTGAGAGCCGGATCCGTGGAGCCTTCCATATACGTCTCACAAATGTCTTCTTCGATGCCTGAAATCAGGGATGCTAAAAAGGATGGAATATTGAAAGATGTGATGTACAGCCCGTCGGAAGAAGAAATAAGACAAACAACAATCGAAGCAATGGCCAACATGGGCTATGACCAGAATGTCGCAAGATCTTCCGCCGATGTGGCGTTAGACGCTTATTTGACAGTCAAAAAGGGAGACGGGGACAGGGCAACAATCTTGCCCGGGGTGAATCTGCTCTTCGGCGCGCATTCGCCGATGTACATGGTTTTTTTGGAAGGATTTGCCGGCAATATAGAAACAGACGAGGAGTTCAGGATGACCGCACGGCACGAATTGCGGCATATCAAAGATTTTTACAACGGCATAACACTTGGCAATTTCGATATCACCGGAACATCTCCGGGTGTGGACAGTGAATTCATCACGAACTTAGGAGAATTAAGAGCAACCCACGACACATCATTGGCTATATACAGGGCATTCAAAACCGCGGGCAGATTACCAGTCACACCGGGTTATTTCGGTCGTGAAATGGATCGTTACGCTTTGTATTGGAAACTCGTGAAAACGGGAAGCACATCAACAGAATCCATGCTGGCGGATTTGCAATTGGTGGAGTTTTCGGATATTACGCCTGAAGAATTGGTTGATGGAACGGTTAAAATGACATTCAACGTATCTGGAAAAAAAGAAAGTTTGGTCGTAAAACACGCCGAATGAAAAGCCGTGAAAAAATTAAAAATCAGTTTCTTGAATTTGCTTCCAGGTTTTCTCGTATGCCTTGCAATTTTTTCAATTCAGATCCATCGAGAACGTTATTTGCATAACTGTTGGCGGGATCCAATGAATGTACAATTGTAGCTACGCTTTTAGTTACAGTTTCCGCCTCTTTTGCAGCCCGAACGAGAAAAGGTTTAGAGGCCTGCATAGTAGTTGAAAGATAATTGTCGGCAGCTCGCGCCCGCTCTTTATGTGCCAAATCGTCCGTAGGTTTTTCTCTGCCTGCGCTAGCAGGGTTCATCTGCGCATACCTATCCCAAGTGCTGTCCCATTTCTGCACAGCACTGTTCACGTTCCGCATTCCAAAAGTAAGCAGTTGCGTACCGACGCTAACAGTTTGAGCTTTCAATGAAGAATAACCGTGTGAAGACGTGCCGACAGCATTTAACGCACGCACCGCCTGGCCGTATGTTGTCGCAGCCCTTGTGTAATCTCCGTCACCCAACAATTTTATGACATCTTTCAAATAACCTGTCACGGGAGTGACAGTCTGCGACGGCCTTTTACCAAGCATTACCATAATATCAATTATTTGTTTCTTTTGTATATATCTTTTCATACTAAATTTGTATAAGTTTTCTATTCCTCTTTCGTAAATTCCATCAGCCCTTTCGATTCAAAACTCTTTTCGTCCTCTTTGCCGGACAGCTGGCGTTTGATCGATTTTGCAACATTCGGCCCGACGATTGCGGATATGGTAAGTTCCGGCGCTTCCCTCAGTTTTTCAATTGAAGTGAAACCGGCGTTGAACAATCTTCTCGCTCTTGACCGTCCGATATCGCGCAATTTTACCAATGGCAATAATTCTTCCTTGATTCCGTAAACGACGCGTATGCGCGTTTTCCTGAAATCCTTGATTATTTCTTTCGCGCCCATCAAAATCGCAATTTCCTGCGCCGAATAAAAAAGCCAGTCGAGTATGGAAATTTTGTTGTGCAATTCGCCCGGAGTGAGGTTATAAATTTCAAATATTTGTTCTTCCGTCGCTTCGTTCGTCCAGTCCAAGACCATCAACGCAGTCTTGAAAGCTTTCAACGATTCTTCATAATCATAATCCCATTCGTCGGGCATATCATGCAACAAACGCGCTTCGTTTATCTTGGCATAAATTTCCTTGAATTCGCCTTGTTTGACACTCATATATGGGCGCATTTCCAGCGAATTTGTCAGCAATTCAACCAGAGCGCTCCCGTCTATTTTTGCATTCTTGGAATTTTTTATCCCTTCCATGATTTTTACCGCCGTATCCGGATCTATGTACAATTCCGATACGCGTTTTCCAATGGTTGTAGCCAGTATTTTGTCCCTGCGCTGTTCCACAAAACCGCTCCCTTTCAGGAAATCCGCGATAGAATCTATTTTTTCGGCCAGCTCGGATGAAGATCCGTATTGTAAGCCGTAAAAAGTTCGTGAGAAAAAATCATAGACGCTTTGCAGTGAATTGCAGGTTTCGGTCGCTATCAGCGCCAACACGTGGACGCGCAACACAGGCTCGGATGCAAGTTTGGAATAAATTTCTTCCGTCTCTCCCATTATATAGCGTTCTGCGAGATCTTCGGCTTCTTCCGCCGTTTTAGCTATCAGTATGGATTCGCCTTCGGTATCGTATTGCGGCCTTCCGGCCCGCCCAATCATTTGTTGGTAATCTAGTACGGGTATGTAAGACCATCCCGTAAGCGCGTAATACCTTTTTGCATCCCGGATTATGACACGATACGCGGGCAAGTTCATGCCCTGGGCCAAGGTGGGGGTAGCGGCGATTGACTTTATTAAATTTGATTTGAACGCGTTTTCAATTAGCTTGCGCTGTTTTGCGATTAATCCCGCGTGATGGAATGCCGCGCCGCCTCTTATGCATCTGGCCAGCCTTTCACATTGTTTCGTAGGGTATTCCAATGCGTGCAATATTTCTTCGGATATTTTATTCAATTTGACCGCATCAGATTGGGATAATTTATCCATCATATAACCTGCTATTCTCTCAGCCGTGGCTTCAGCGGATTTTCGTGTCGCGACGAAAACCAGGCATTGCTTGTTTTTTTTCGCTGTGTCGTGGACAATTTTTATTTCCGGTAACTCCTCACCTTGAAGCGAAAAGCCTTCTTTCCCGTGAAAACCGATTTTTCCGTCCGCATAAACGCCTTCGTAAAGTTTTACAGGGCGGTAATCGGATTCCACTATTTTCGCGTCAAGCCAATCAGCTATATCGCGCACGTTTTTTATCGTGGCCGACAGACCTATAAACTGGGCTTTTGTCAGTTTTTTTAGTTTGGTTAACAGAATTTCCATCGTCGGTCCGCGTCCCTGGTCGCCTATTATGTGGATTTCATCAGCCACTACCAGGCCTACAGAACTTATCCACGGCACATTGCGGCGCAGCAAAGAATCAAATTTTTCTGAAGTGAGGATTATGACGTCATATTTTTCCAGCCATTGGTCAGAAGAATCGAAATCGCCTACGGACAGTGCGATTTTTAATCCAAGTTTCTCGTATTTTTCCTTGAAAGATTCATATTTTTCCGAAGCAAGCGCCCTAAGAGGGACTATGTAAACGGTTTTTTTCTTATTCTCCATTACGCAGTGCAGCATGGCCAATTCCGCGATTATGGTTTTGCCCGAGGCGGTTGGCGCGGACACAATTAAATTTTCCCCTTTTAAAACTCCGGCCTTTATGCTTTCTTTTTGGACAGGGTTAAATGCTGTCAACCCGGACAGCTTTAGAAATTCTTCCTCGTTGGGCATAGGTTAAGATTGATGTCAGGCATTAAAAGTTAATCGGCCTGCGCATTTCCTATAAGATTTACTCAGCCACGTTTACTGTTCCTTCCGGAAGATGCCTGGCAAGCTCTTCATTTGTTATTTTTTCTATGCCCGCTTTGTGTTCCGGCAGCGCTTTTAGCATCAATCGCCGTTTTATTTCATCCGCGAACATTCCCGCCGGATTTGACCCGGGTAACAGGGTTAAAAAATAATCTGAATTTTTTCTTACGGCCATTACAGGACCCGAAAACAATACGGCGTTACCAGTCGTATCCATTTTAACACCGATAGAAAGTTTAATTTCGATCTTGTTGAACAGTTTTTTTTCGCCGTTTACGAAGAAATAGCCTTTAGCTAACAATTCACCAGACGGAATGGTTTTCGACAATTGGCCGGGCTTGACGCAATAAACGTTGGTATTTTCAATTTTATCATTCCATTGCACACAGTGCGCTGCGGTAAATTCGACAGCTTCTTTCAGTGCAGTTTCGCTCAATTGGTCGTTTGTTTTTAACATAACGAAAGGCGAATTAAAATTATCAGATCGCAAAACCAGGTCATTGTCCTCCGCAATCCTTGAAACCAATTTTTCTTTTTCCTGCGGTTTGGAAGCGATCACGACAATATAACCGTCGCTGGTCGTAAAGTTTCCAAATTTCATGTGCCAGTTTTTCGGGAGTTTTTTATTTGGCATTGGCATCAGCTTTTGATTTCTTCTCCTGTTTGGCTTTTATTTCCGTTATTTGTTCCTCCACCCTTTTTTTAATGTCGCTTAAGGTTGTTCCAAAATAATTTTCAAACTCCTGTGTTACGTAAATCTCTTTTGTTCGTCCTTTTTTTACAGTTTTTATCATGCCGCGGGTTTCCAATTTTTTAATGTAATTGTACACCTTATTGCCTTGCATCTTCACCAGGTAGGATTGCGTGGCCGGGTGTTTGTAAACAACAAGCGCAAGCGTTTTCAAAACGCCTTCTGACAAATCCGAATATGGGGAAAGGTGGGAAACTTTGTTTATCAATTCTGTTTTAACGTGTATCTGCCAGCCGATCGGCGTTTGGTTTATTTCGATTCCGCGATCGGTGTATTCCGTTTTCAACTCGTCAATTAATTTTTCAATTTCTTTTTCGTTGACCCCGGCTATCTGAGAAAGGCTTTTGGCCGAAATCGGGTTTTGGGAAAGGAATAACGAAGCTTCAATTAGTTTTTTCGATTTGTTGTCCATAGCCATCAAATGATATTGTTTGCGAAGGCTATTTAATTCCAAAAGATTATCATGGTGTATGCAAGGCGTATCCACGGAGAAAGTCGCTGGCGGCAAGCTTTTGCGGGTTAAAGTGGATTTTGACAGTAAAATCAACAAAGTCCAGATAACAGGCGATTTTTTTGCCCATCCAGAAGACGTTATAGAGAAGATAGAAAACTCCTTGGTAGGATTGGGCAAAGATTCGAGCGAGTCGTCTATACAAAAAAAAGTGCAGGATACGATAATTGCCGAGTCCGCTGACATAGTCGGCGTAGACGCATCTTCAATAGCTAGGAATCTGGTGAAAGCGTTGGGTGGTTCACAATGAAATGGCGTGTTATTCCTTTACAGGCAAACAACGCTTTCATGAACATGGCTTTGGACGAGGCGATATGTGAATCCGTGGCTTCGGGCAAATCCGGACCAACGATCCGTTTCTATACGTGGGAGCCTTCTGCCGTGTCGATAGGCTATTTTCAGAGCCTCAACGACGAAGTCGATGTTAACGTGGCAAAAGAGCTTGGTGTCGACATAGTCCGCCGTCGCACCGGTGGCGGCGCTGTTTATCACGACACAAAAGGCGAGATAACGTACAGCGTGATTGCGCCTGAATCTATTATGCCCAAGGGAATTCGCGAGTCGTACCAAATGATTTGCGGCTGGATTATAGAATCGCTGAAAAATATTGAGATTGAATCCGAGTTCAAGCCGATAAACGACATAATCGCAAACGGCAAGAAAATATCCGGAAACGCACAGACGCGCCGCAACGGAGTTTTATTGCAGCACGGGACGTTGTTATACGATCTGGATGTACGTACTATGTTCACACTTTTGAAAGTCCCAAAGGAGAAAATATCCGATAAGATGATACAATCCGTCGAGGAACGCGTAACTAAGGTTTTGAATTTCGGAAACTTTTCGATGCATGACGTGTACGATGCGATGTTAAAAGGTTTCACGGAAAACAAAGACTATTCGACGGGATCTTTGTCTGTTGAGGAGTTAAAAACTGCCAAAAAGCTGTCCGAAGAACGTTACAAAACCGACGAATGGAATTACCGCAGGTAATTCATTTAATTAGGATCTTCACCTTCTCGTTCAATTCATGTTCTGTAAGCGGGCCTTCTTTTTTATCAATTATGAAACTTTGTTTGTCCACAAAATATGTTGTTGGTAGCGTTAAAACTCCGTAAGCACGTTTAACGTCTCCGGTAATATCAATCAATACGGGAAAGTTTATTCCGAGTTTTTTTGTTGATTGCACGGCTTCATTTTTATCTAAATTTTCGCCGATGCCGAGTATTTCCATCTTATCCCCGTAAAAATTTCTAATCGTCTGCAGTTGGGATAATGAATTAACTGAATCAGAAGACCAAAATTGTAATATTAAGGACCTTTGGCTGGCAAATTTATCCAGCGCTATGTCAGTTCCGTTAATCGATTCAAGAATGAAATCCGTCGCATTATCACCGATTTCAGTTCCTCCTTCGGATAGTATGACAACCGTTCGCACTTCCAAAGGAGATTGGAGCTTTTCGAATAAAAAAGCACCTAATATAATAAGAATAATGGCGGACAAAATGAGAATTTTACGATCCATCCTTGAATATTGCCCTTCTGGAAAAATATAGGCAATTTAGCCGGCCTGATAACGGCTAACCAGAAAAATAAAATAAAATAAAAGAAATAGCAAACCAATTTCACAGTTTTGTTCGCGTGGTTTGACACCCAGGAAATTAAGCTTCCTGTAGCAATGTCAATGCCGCCAGCAAAGATCCGACCAAGACGGATATACCGCCTAGGACGCTAAAAAGCCCTGCTAGCTGGCTTCCAAAAGACAGCGAACCCAGACCCACCATACCCAGTGTTCCAGATCCCAAGCTTTCAGCTGTTATGCCGGATAGGAGCAATAATACTCCACCCGCTGCAACCCAATTGAAAGCCTTTTCGGCCATCTTTCGAATACCGATGTACTCGGCTAATGCGAGTACAACGAACACACCTGTAACTGGACTACTCAATAGTTCCAATCCAACAGCCATGTCGTTTCACCTACAAACTAATTGGACAGTCATCGATTTAAGCATCTATTCGTTATTTGTCGATTTTTAACGTCAATTAACGTATTTTTGGTCAAATTTGACTGTTGAAAAGTTATTTCAAAATTTTTTGGTTTCACGGGCCAGAAGCAGTGCGAACAAAATTAGAAGCAGGGCGGCATAGTATTTGAAAAAGAGTGCAAAAAAAATAAGTGATCTGGAAACTTCGCTGTCAAAAAGAACGTAACTGTCACCGAAAATACTGCCTGTCAACGCATTGTATGAATGGTATATGTCTTCAGTCAGGTTGGCAGCCCCGATGACGAGTATAGATGCTACCAAACCCAGCCAGGACAACGGCCTTTCGTGTTTTTTGTGTGTGCTGTAGACAAATTTGAGTATAAAATATGACGCAAAAATGTAAACAATCATCAATGAAACTCCGGAAAATATCAGGAAATTCCAGAGATAGGTGTTAATCATAGCAATAATTTGTTCTGCTGGGGTAATATAATTTTAAATACCTTAACTTGCATTAGGGTAGTGATTCCAATGGAACGCGGAATAGACAGGTTGAGGCAACTAGTTGAGGGGGGCGCTCCCACATACGTAGG
>CAYZCD010000014.1:0-1383 GCA_964476825.1 uncultured archaeon | reverse complement strand
GGACGGCCAAACGTTGAGTATGATAATCGCACTAGGATATTGGCGGTTTTTCCTGATGGAACAAAAGAATTGGCGCTTGCTGCATTTAGAATAAAACCAACAGTTGAACTAACCGGAAGCTGGTACAGATCGATGATAAAAATCTTACAGAGAGAAGATATTGATTTTCAGAAATTGCGAGTAAAATCACAGGTGCATGTCCAATGGCATGTTCTAGAAATGCCAGATGGCCAGATTTACAGGTCTTTATTACCGTCGTTATATTATAAATCGCCGTAAATTATTGATCAGAACTTTGCCTGAATGGCCTTTTTGGTATCCTCAAAAATCTTTGGCAATTCTTCCGGTTTGATGTTTTGTTTGGCGTATGAGCTGAACCTTTTCTTAAATTCAGCCTGGTCGCTTTTTTTCAGCATTTCAGCGTAATTTGCAATATGTTTCCCGCTGATCCTGTCCGCACTTGGCACTATCGCGCTGTCGTGAGGTATCGAAATGCCCGCATCAACAACGCCTTTCAAAACCGCATAAATTGTTCCGCCCTTTGTCGAGTCGTGCAAGCCGAGGTCCAGAATGGCGTCTTTGACCTTGCCTTTGGCTTTTAAACCGCACAACAGTCCGGTAAGGTATGCCGATGGAACGTTTCCCGTGGACATCATCCAGCCGAATTTTTTCAATTCCGCGCTGTTGGCCGCGACAATGACTTTGTCCCCTTCTGGAGTATAATTGACAAATTGTACCAAATAATGCTTTAATGATTTTCTCACAACAAGTCTCGTTTTCTCTGAACGCAGGAGGTTAAGACGTTTGTTGTAATCCGTCCTTTTTTCCCGCCTGCGCCTGAATTGCATTCTCATCATTCAAATCAATCCGACATATTTCAATTTTTTTCCGCTTTCGGAGGTTTACTTGCCGTTTTCTCCTCTTTTTTGTCCTTCTCAGCTATCATCTTGTGCTCTTTCATGTAGAGCTCCAAGTGCTTTCGGCTTCGGAACACTCCACCTTTCGATAGCTTGTACAAAGTCTTGTAAATCTCATTATCTATGGCACCCGCAGACTTTAATTCGCTGATCATCTGCCTCTGGGGCCTTATTGTACGTATCCACCTCAATTTTTTCGTATTGCCTGTGCGCGATGAAAATGTGCCTTTGCGGCTTCCGTGGCCTGAGCGCCGGCCTTTTATTTTTTTAATCGCCCTCAATCGTATTCCGGCGCGCGAAGGTGCTTGTTCGGCGGATTTTACAATTGCACCGCTTTTTATCAGTTTTCGAACATCTTCCCGGGTAATCGCTTCTGAAACATCCTTGACTTTTTGCGGGTCGATCCAAACCCTGTTTTCTCCGCATTTCAAAAGTTTGGACGCAATCCTTCTCTGTATGCTAGTAT
>CAYZCD010000013.1:0-19163 GCA_964476825.1 uncultured archaeon | reverse complement strand
ATCTTATGGACAGGAAACTTGTCAAAACGGGTTCGCGCATAATAATAACGCACGGCGATTTGTGGTCCGTCGAAGGCGGGACATCTACGATAAAAGTTGTCAGGTGCGTTTAACGGATCAGCATCCGTATCGTTTTGCCCAAATTTCATTGCTGAATTCGCTGGTTTTACAGAATGAAGTGTAGATTTCGCCCAGGCCGTTGTCGAGAAGCAATTCATTCAGGTTTTTATTTTTACAGTAAACGACTGCTACAACGCGACCGTAACTGCCTTTGGTTTGTCCGTCATCCTCGTCAACCAGGGCTGTGGACCCTATGCGGCACAAATTGGCGGTGAAATTTTCGGCCTCCCTTCCAACTATTTCGGATTTTTCGGGCGCGTTTGCCAAAGCTAACCGAATTGTTTTATTCGCTATCACCAGAGTATCGCCGTCGATTACGCGTTCTATTTTGCCTTCAAAACAGGACGCGAAGCCTTTGCATCGCGAATCCGCTTTTACAAAATTTTCATGATATGCCAGTGCGGCGAGTGCCAAGATTATTAGCAAAGAAACAAATTTGACACCGTTTTTATTTTTCATTATCATAATTATTCGTAAAATTGTATTTTTAAACTTCTCTTCATTTATTTAAACATGGCATCCTTAACAGAAGATCTTATACAAGATGAAGGTTATTAAATGGTAAAAATTTTTGAAGGCACGATAATAGAGTCCATTGAAGAAATTCCTGAAGTCCGAATAGTAAGAATACGGCCGTCGGAACGGATTGATTTCAAACCGGGCCAATATTTCCAAATTTTCATACCGGGTGATGAAGACAGCGTAAAACCGTATTCCGTTTCTTCACCTCCATCCAGCCGGGAGTACATGGAGTTTTGCGTTAAAAGGGTGGAAGGGGGCCATGCTTCAAATTTCATGTTCCACACCAAACCTGGCGATAAATTAAAAATGCAGGGTCCAATGGGGCGTTTCATTTTGCAGGACAAGATTAATAACGATATAATCTTCGCCGCGACCGGAACCGGCATATCATCCATTAAACCCATGATACAAACTATATTTGAAAATGGAACAGACGGGCAGATCTGGCTTTTTTTCGGTGTCCGCACTGAAAACGATATAATTTATAAAAAGGATTTTGAGACGCTTGCGATGAAGCACAGGAATTTCCATTTCATACCGTGCATAAGCCGCGCATCTGAAAGCTGGAGAGGCGAGCGCGGCTACGTGCAGGATGTGATGAATAAGCTGATCAAAAACGTAGAAAACAAGGACATCTACCTTTGCGGTTTGGACGCGATGGTTGAACAAATGAAGAAGATGGCGGAAGCGTTGGGCTTCCAGAAAGAAAAAATACATTTTGAGAAGTATGTTTAAGCGGCCTTTGGTTTTAAAATGATATCGCAAGCTTTGCACATGCCGGGTTCTTTGTACATTTTTTTGCATATCCTGCACGCAAAAACCAGTTTTGTTGAATTTTCCTGGTCTGCAGCCATTTAATCATTTTAGTTTAAGCAGTTTATTCAACATGCCCACATCGTAACCGATGACTATGTTTCCATCTATGTCCGTGACCGGTATTCCCGCTTGGCCGGATTTGTCGAAGGCTTCCTTGGCCCATTTTAACTCATCGACGTTTCTGTCTGTAAATTTTATCCCGTTCTTTTTCAGTAAATCCTTTACTTTATGGCACCATGGGCACCATTCAGCTCCATATACCGTGACTTTCATAACCAAACCTTTACTTATCTTTGTCGGCATTAAGCTAAATAATTTATTTGGCATTTTTCCCCATCTTTTCGATTATACCGCTCAATTCTTTTGCAGCTTCTACCAATCTGGGTCCGGGCCTGTTTAACAGGGAATCGTCTAACACGACTATTCTGCTATCCTTCACTGCGCCCAGCTCGTGCCATCCCGGACGCCGCGTAATAAATTTTTTATCGGCCTTCTCGCCGAAACCGCATAAAGACACTATGATAATTTCCGGGTTAAATGCGGTTATTTCTTGCAGATTGGTTTCCCGGCTTATTTGCCCGCTTTTTATCATGCTTTTCCCGCCGGCGATTTCTATGATATCGGGAACCCAGTTACCTGACACAGTGGGAGGGCGGTGCCATTCTTCGCAATAGACTTTTATCCGCCCGCGATTCCGTCCTGATTTTTTAATTTTATCGAACTCGTTCATCATTCCGCTGACCAATTTTTTTGATTCTTTTAATTTTCCGCAAATATCGCCTATTTTTATGATGCTTTCGTAAACGCCACCCAGATTTTTCGGGTCTACGTGAACCACAGAAAAACCTTTCGAACTCAGAGTTTTTGCGATTTTTTCCTGCAGGAATGTAGAAGTGAACACCAAATCCGGGTTTAAAGATTCTATTTTCCCGTATTCCGCGTCTATCCAGCCGCCGATTTTTTTTATTTGTTTTGTTTCGGCGGGATAATCGCAGAACCTGGTTATACCAACCACTTGAGGCCCCATACCCAACGAAAATAATATTTCCGTGTTGCTCGGAGCCAGCGAGACTATGTTAAAAGTCATAAAGAACCCAGAACTTCCTTGGAATGCCCCAGAGGATTCACCTTTGGAAATATTTTTTTTATCACGCCGTCTTCGCCTATAATGAAGGTTGTGCGCTCAATGCCCATGAACTCTTTTCCCATGAAATTTTTCTTTTTCCATACGCCGTACATTTTCGATATATCTTTGCTTGTATCACTTGCCAAGGAAAAATTGAGACCGTATTTTTTTTTAAATTTCCTATGGGATTCGACGCTATCCGGGCTGACGCCGATTACGACCGCGCCTTTTGACGCCAACGAACGCACGTCGTCTCTGAATGAACACGCTTCTTTGACACAGCCCGGC
This sequence comes from uncultured archaeon, assembly GCA_964476825.1. Taxonomy (GTDB): domain Archaea; phylum Aenigmatarchaeota; class Aenigmatarchaeia; order JACPZZ01; family JACPZZ01; genus JACPZZ01. The sequence goes on along the minus strand of CAYZCD010000013.1, from coordinate 16,291 downwards.
GTGTCGTCTTTGGGATAAAAATAAAGCACAATTTTCCGGCCTTTTAATCCGCTTAACAGCATTTCTTTGCCTGTGTCCGTTTTAGCTGAAAAATCCGGTGCCTTCTCGCCTTCTTTCACAGGTTCATGCTCCTGTAGCATTTTATACATATGTGAAATTTTTTGACTGTGTTGCCATTTTCCGGAGGGCTGAATAACAGTGCGCCAAAATCATTAAGCTCGTTTTTGCACTTGTCGCAGACAGGTTTTATCGGCATATTCTTAACTCGGCAGAATGTTATATATACTTTCATGGGTCTAATATTGTAAGTTTGAGGTGTTACATTTGTCAAAAACTTACAAGATAGAGTACGACCGCAATAATTGCATCGGCGCCGGCATATGCGCGGCTTTGAACCCTGAAAATTTCAAAATTAACGATGATACGAAAGCGGATTTGATGGGCGCTACTTTTAACGAAAAAACCGGAATGTGGGAGAAAGAAGTCACACAGGCAGAATACGAAAAAATAATGGCTGCGGCAGGCGGCTGTCCCGTGCTTATTATCCACGTTATTGACAAGGAAACCGGGGAAAGGTTAATATAACCGATATAACATGTTATTTTTCCTAAGGTGATCTAATGTCAGACCTAGTTACACTAATAGGATTGGCCGCGGCTTCGCTAGCTGCGATTTCTTTCTTGCCCCAAGCAGTTAAAACCTGGAAAACGAAATCGGCGAGGGACATATCGTTTAAGATGCTGATTGTATTACTTGCGGAAAGTTTTTTGTGGATAATTTACGGTAATTATATAAACTCATTGCCGGTTATCGCATCCAATTTAATAACTTTTTTGCTTGTTTCTATACTCTTAGTTTTCAAAATCAAATATAGATGAATTAACGCCTTTTTTACAATAGTTTACAAAGTTTGACAGAATTTTGAGTGTCAGATTATAATCTTCGGGTACGGAATTCATTATGTAGTCCGTTTTTTTCCCGTCCCTCACAGCCATTTTAACCGCCGTCGAAGGCAATATTTCCGGATGGAACTGGACGCAGGAAAAATTTTTGAATGAATATGCCTGCAATGAATTATTATTCTGTGCCAGTATTTCTGAACCTGCGGGCAGGCTTTTTGCCACGTCTCCGTGGCTTTGGTACACCTTGAATTTCGTAGGAAATCCCCTGAATAATTGGTTTTGTTTTCCAAGTTCCGTGAGCATTATGTCCATGTAACCTTCCTCGAAAGTTCCGCTGGATGCAACTTTGCCTCCGAGAAATTCCGTTATCAATTGGAAGCCGAAACATATACCCAATACAGGGGTGTGTAATTTTTCCAGATTGAGTATGAAAGGTTTTATTTTTTTTACCCATCCAAGATCTTCGTAAACTGATGCCCTTGAACCTGTGATTATAACGCCGTCGCAAAATTTTATCCCGCCTTCGTCCGGTATTTGGTTTTCGAATGCTTTGTGTATCGTTATTTCTTTGACATCCATAGACGAAAGATGCGATTTTATAAGCTGAGCTCCGTTAGTTTCTTTGGAAGGATCGAAGTCGCAGTTCAATATTATTATTTTCAAACTTTTTCACCCGCTATCAACCTATTGGCTAAATAAGTTCTTAATGAAGCGGGATCATGCAGCCCTGTTTTTCGTATGAGGTCGGCATCGTTGCCCTTTGTTAACACATTTTCCACGAGACCTAGAGTTTCAACCTCGGAACCGTAGCCGCGTTCTTCCAAGCCTCTTGCCGCAAGCGTCATCAACGATTCTGCCATTTTGCGCATCGGAACGCCTTTGATGTTTGCTTTCATGCCGTATCTTGCCGCGGCTTCGAGTTGCGCAAAACTTCCATCCAAAACTGGGTGTGATTTCGGATCATATCCGTGGTCGGCTACATCATACGCCAGCCCGGCCACTAAGGAATTCAACATTTGCATCCTTTCCCTTGTTGTTGGTATGTCCGGAACTCTCAGTTCAAGGGAAAATAAACTTTCCCCGCCCTTTTCCACGGTCCGATGGTCAGGCCTCACCCTTACAAACGTGTACACTTGGTGGGGCTCCAAGACATTAAATGGATAGTATGGAGAGTTTCCGTTTCCATTTGTCCGTGCCTTTAGCAGCTCCGGCCAATTGGCATCCATTTCACCCGAACCGAGCCGGCGAAGCACTTCGCCGGAAACCTGTCGCATCCACTCTTGATGTTCTTTTAATGAATGAAGTTCCGGCATATCGTGCCACATGTTTTCAGGAAAACGGGCGCAGAAATTTTTGTATTGTCCTATTCTTCGGCTCGCATTTTCTGTGTCAATGACATTCCCGTTATTAACTGCGTACGGCGAGCTTGCGGTCAAAGCTACGAGAACAGGATTTACCCGCCTGAAAAGATCGTATAATTCAAAACCAAGGCGTTCATCGGGCATTCCCAAAACCACCTGCTGGCTGGTTATATCGAGAAGGCCACGCGCAAAAGTGTCTGATAGCGAGGTGGTTCTGTACCTTCTCGGTTCTACACCAGAGACGTCGGCGAACACTGTGGAGCCGCCGTAAATGGTTCCGCCGAGAGAGTTTGCTGTGCTTGCTAATTTGTCCACGTCAGCATACAGTTGCGCGTTTAACGCGCAAATGTCCGGTGTCATCGAAACATTCAGCTCTACGACATGGTGCGGATTAACTTCATGCATCAGGGCGGGGCCGTACGCCTCTATGGCTTTTGAAGCTTCCACTCCATGGAGGCCGAATTCCAGCTCGTTGCTTAGCCTGTCTACAGTTCTCATAATACCCACCTAATAACGCGGATTAAATATATTAACTTAATGTTATCATAATAACATTAATACGGGATGATGTTATGGTTACCATAAGCCAAGTTGTGAAGAAATTTGTTAACGAGTTGCCTTATGTTCACGAATGCTTGGGAAAAGGAATGTTGAGCTACGCATACACGGCCGAGTATCTTAAACCGAAGGTGGAAGAAGAACTTGGTGTAAAGGTGAAAACGTCCGCTGTTATGATGGCGCTGAGACGGTACGGGGAGGAGATTGTAAGAAAATACGACAGCAAAACCCCCTTCGATTACAGGTCTGAAGTTGCGCTGAAGAGCGGGATTGTGGATATAGCCATACAGCGGTCTCCTACATTATTTGCCAAATTGAAATCCCTGTACACGTCAACGGATTATGAGAAGGGCGATGTGCTTAATATCATACACGGCAACCAGGAGATCAGCTTGATAACTAACGAGAAAAACAAGGACAAGGTTTTAAAAATACTTGACGGGGAAAAAATATTGCACGTTGAACCTAAACTTGCCCAACTTTCTCTCAGATTTCCGCGTGATTATATCTATGTGCCGGGCGTCATATTGCAGATGGTGCGTTCTTTGAACTGGTATAATGTAAACATATTCGAAATTGTTTCGACGCTAACGGAAGTCAATTTTATTATTAGCGAGAAAGAATCTGTGAAAGGTTATACAGCGCTGCGCGACCTTGTTTCCGGCAAATGAGCTAATTTTTTCGGGCCGTTCACCTTAAAAAGTTTTTGGCTTTTAGCAGTTCTGCATTTAGAATACCGCCGCCTGCCGCCCCTCGGAGAAGGTTGTGGGACAAACCGACGAAACGGTAATGAAGTACGTTACATTCCCTTAACCTTCCTACAGTCACAGCCATGCCTTTGTCTGTATCCCTGTCCAATCTTGTCTGGGGCCGGTCCGGCTCTTCCATGAATAATATGGGTTGTTTTGGGGCAAATGGAAGATTGAGCTCCTGCGGAAGGCTCTTGAAATTTTTCCACTTTTCTATTATTTGGTTTCGTGCGGGTTTTTTTTCAAATTCAACCGAAACGCATGCCATGTGGCCGTCGATAACAGGCACCCGGTTGCAATGCGCCGAAATTTTCATTCCATCATAATTTTTAATCACGTTGTTTTCAATTTTTCCCAGAATTTTTAGCGGTTCATTTTCGGATTTTTCTTCTTCGCCCTCTATCAGTGGTATGATATTATCGATTATGTCAAACGAAGCCACTCCCGGATGGCCAGCGCCGCTGACCGCTTGCATGGTTGTTATAACCGCTCTTTTTATTTTGAATTCGGAATGCAAGGCATAGAGCGGAGTCATATAAGACTGCAAGGAACAATTTGGTTTCACAACTATGAAGCCTTTTTTCCAGCCCCGGTTTTTTTGCTGGACCGGTATTATTTTGATATGATCGTGGTTGATTTCAGGTATTAACATGGGCACATCGCCAGTCTTTCTGTGGTGTGAAGCGTTGGAAATTACGGGTATGCCGGCTTCCGCGTATTTTTCCTCGTATATTTTCGCAATATCGGAATCCAGCGCAGAGAAAACGAAGGAACAGTCCTTTTTTGCCGTTTCGATATCGTCGACGGTCCTCACGATGATTTCTTTCGCATTTGAAGGAACTGGATTTTTTATATGCCATCTTCCTTTTGTCGCCTCTTCATAACTTTTTCCGGCCGATTTTTCAGAGGCTGAGAGGAAGGAAATTTCAAACCAGGGGTGATGCTCCAGCAAGCTGATGTATTGCTGCCCCACCATTCCCGTCGCGCCTAAGACACCCACTTTGATTTTTTCCATTTTAACACACCATTTATTTTTTGTCGCCCAGCGTTTTATTGATTTCCTTGGCCTTTTTGTACAGGGCCATAACTGCGCTACGCGAGTTTTCGGGCGCTACCACAAAAATAATATTGCGGCCGGACGGGCTGTGGCTAAATCCGATTACTTTTTCGTTTTCGAGAGCCGCCATTAAATCGGTGTTTATGTTCGGGATATCCTGTATGCCTTCCCCGACCACACAAATAACTGTAACATCCTCCAGTTCGAACGTGTCGGGGTTGATCAATTGGTCATTTTTTATCCTTTCTTCAAGCATTTTTAGTCTTTCTGCAGTAAGCGATTTTTCATTACCCGAAGAAGGTATTGTAAATGTGTAAGCTATGCTATCGATGCCGGCGGCTGGCAGGTGTATCTCAACTCCGAACTCGTTGAATATCGCGTAAAGACGGGCTATATAGCCTTTTATTTCGTCCATTCCGATCTTTCCTAGTTTTATCCTGTGCATACTCTTTTCAGCGATGCCCTTGATAAATTTTTGTTGATTTTTCACATTCGAATGGATTAAGGTTCCCTGCCGGCTGTAATCGAATGTGCTTCTTACGCGGATCGGCACCTTGGCGTGGGCCAGCGGAATAATAGTCAGGGGGTGCAATATTTTCGCGCCGGAATAAGACAGTTCCCTGGCTTCCTCGAAAGTCATTTCCGGAATAATGTCCTGTCCGGCTTCGGGTATTAATTTTGGATTGGCCCTGCAAATGCCGTTTTGGTCGCTGAAATTTTCCAATAATTCGGCTTTAACCGCCGAGGCGACGACAGCCGCAACGTAATTTGACCCGCCCCTTCCAAAAGTTACCGGCCTGTGCAAATTGTCTACACCGTAGTAACCGGTTACCACGCATATTTCATTTTCCGGAACTTTTTCAAAGTATTGCCTGATTAAAGCGGGCGATAAGTCGTTTAACGTTGCGTTCCCGAATTGCGAATCGGTGTACATGCCCATATCTTCGGCGGTAACGAAGCGGCTGTTGAACCCTTGTACTTTCATAATTTCGGCTATCAGTTTGGCGTTTATGCGTTCTCCGAAGACCGCCACCGCATCCTGATATTCTTCTCTGGATTTGTTTTTCCTAGACCCGAGTTCCTTTTCCAGCCGGGCGTAAAGGCTGTCCAAAAAGCCGGGTTCAATTTTGTGATGGGCCAGCGTGCCGTCAAATTTTTTACGGACGATTTTTATCTGGTTCCTATATTTTTCTTCCGATACGTCCGGTTTCGCATAATTTTCGTTGGCTATGCCCAAGAGCGTGTCGGTTAGCCCGGCTGGGGATGAAACAATTATAATTCTCCGTTTTTTGTCTTTCTTGATTATGTCTATGGCTCTCGATATCGTTTTTGCATCTTCTACAGACGTCCCGCCGAATTTGGTTACTATTAACATATTGCAATCCCTAACCAGCAGCATCTTTACTAATTTTTGGATGGGAGTATATTAAACCGTTTCATGCCCGCGAATATCCGCCCAGCGCTATCATCACGGCGTGCCAGGAAAGCAGTGCGCATTTCAACCTTGCCGGACTCAATGACACCCCTAAAATTTTTAGAAACTCATCTTTCGGGAATTTTTTAACTTCATCCCCCGATTTTCCTTTTATTGAGTCGAGTAAAATGTCCGCGCTGGACTGCGATATCGCACAGCCGTAGCCGTTGAATTTGGCGTCGTAAATTTTCCCGTTTTCGATTTTCAGATAAATATCAAGCGAATCTCCGCACAGTGGGTTGGTTTCATGGGCTTCGTTTGTGGCGTTTTTGATGGTTCCCCTGTTTACAGGATTCTTGTACCTTTCCAATAACTCTTCGGCATACATATCAAGCATTTTATCCACCAAAAGTTTTTTTTACTTTTTTTATCCCTTCCACAAGCAAATCTATGTCTTCCTTGCCATTGTAAATGTAACCGCTTGCGCGCGCAACCGCTTTAACACCTAAACGGCCCATTAAAGGCTGTGCGCATGCGTGGCCAGACCGTATTGCGATGCCTTCCCTGTCCAAAAGGGACGCGACGTCATGGGGGTGTATATCTTTTATGTTAAATGAAATGACACAACCTTTTTTGTCCGCATCTGCAGGTCCGTAAGTATCCACATCGGAGAGTTTTGAAAATTCGTTTAAAGCGTGTTTAGTCAATCCGATTTCATGTTTCCTTATCTTATCGAGCCCGATTTTTTTCAGGTATCGTATAGCGGCTTCAAGCCCGATTGCGCCGGCTATATCCGGGGTTCCGGCTTCGAATTTCCACGGGACATCGTTGAAGTTCGTGTTTTCAAGCGTGACATTTTTTATCATGTCGCCCCCGTACATGAAAGGTTTCATGTTTTCCAGATGCTCTTTGCGGGCGTATAAAACGCCTATCCCCGTCGGGCCTAACATTTTATGCCCTGAAAATGCGAGAAAATCGCAGTCCAGTTTCTGCACATCCACGGGCATGTGCGGAATTGACTGGGCAGCGTCGACCATTAACAACGATCCGTTGTCGTGGGCCATTCCACCTATCTTTTCAATTTCGTTTATCGTACCGAGCACGTTTGATGCGTGTGCGACAGTTATTAATTTAGTATCGGATGACAATTTCTTTTCCAAGGAACCCGTGTCCAGGGTGAAATCCTTACTGATATCAGCAAATTCCAGGTCCATTCCGCGGGAATTGATGAACTGCCATGGCACGATATTGGAATGGTGTTCCATGATTGTGGATATTATTTTGCCTCCTGAAGATGCTACGGGCAGGAAGTATGAGTACGCGACCAAATTGATCGCTTCTGTTGTGTTTCTAACGAAAATTATTTCTTTCTCGCTGTTTGCGTTTATCATATCCGCCACGGATTTGCGCGCGTTTTCGTAAGCTTCCGTCGCTTCTTCGCCGAGTTTATGTACGCTCCTCGAAATATTTGCGTTGCTGTTCTCGTAATAGCCTTTAACTGCATGGATGACTTCGACAGGTTTTTGCGAAGTGGCTGCGGAGTCCAGATAAACTAATTTTTTGCCGTTGATTTTCCTGCCCAGTATTGGAAAATCTTTTTTGATGTTTTCGATTTTAACCATAGAGTCACCGATATTTGTAGTGGCCGCCGAAGATGTCGCTATTTGGGGATTCTTCCGTTTCGACGTATTCCATTTTCATAGTTTCTTTTTGTCCACCCCATTTTGAACTTATTGCCATTCTTAATAAATACCTGAATTGGGAGAGCGGCATATGCTGCACGACAGACTCGATGAAACCGTCGGCCACGAGTTTTTTTGAGTTTTCTTCGTCAAGCCCCCGCGACATCAGATAAAACAATTGTTCATCGCTGATCTTAGACACGGATGCGGAATGAGTCGCTTTAACTTCGTTATTTTCTATCTCCAAACCCGGTATTGCGTCCGCTTTTGCGCCTTTGTTCAATAATATCGAATGTTCCGCCAAGTACGATTGGGCATTCTCGGCGTTCTTTCCTATTTTTATCATTCCCTTTATCAGTGCGCCGGACGAGCCTTTCAATGCGGCTTTGATCCGCGCTATGCCGTTGGTAGATTTGGCTATGTGGTGTAAATTTGAAATCGTATCGAATTTTTGGTTTTCATCGCCGAGTATTATTTCGTTATCTTCCACCATTGAACCGCGGCCTTGCATGAAGCTGCCTGTCTTTGATATGGTTAGTTTGCCGCCCAACGACGCGATGTTCCATGAAACTTTGCTGTCTTTGCCGCAGTAACATTGCCTTATTCCGATATTCGTAGTTTCTTCGCCCGTATTTTGTAGCGAACAAAATATTATTTCAGACCCGTCCATTGATTCTATCTCCGTGGAGCCGGCCATTATTTGTTTTGTTTTATTTCCCTTTACGGAGTAGGATTCTTCAATTACCGAGAATTTGCTTCCTTGACATCCCATGATTATATCCTTGTGGGGAGCTTCGCCTCCGAAATTTATTTTTCTGAACGGATTTGTGATTTCAACGTTTTCGGGCACGTAGATAAACATTCCGCTGGAAAAAAATGCATCGTTGAACGCTTCAAACTTGTTTTTCCAGTTTTCTTTGAAAAAGCCGGAAATTTTGTCCCTGTGTTTTTCAGCTGCAGTGTAAATGTCTGTGAAGATTACGCCTTTTTTTTCAAGTTCCGCGCCAGTTTTTATCAGTACGTTTTTCCCGGATTGTACGAAGATTGGGGTTTGTTGTACAAAAAATTCTTCCGGTATTTCAAGCTCAACCTCATTTGAAGGTTCGGCGAGTAATGTGCCAGGGTAATCGGAATATTTTGTAAATAGCTGTGAATTTTCCATGGGCAGCCTTTCAAAGGCTATCGCCGCGTTACGTTTAAAATTTTCCATCCATCCGTTTTCTTGCATTTTAACCCACCGCGCCTATCATTTCCAGTTGGATGAGCTTGTTGAATTCTATCGCGTATTCCAGCGGAATTTCTTTTGCGAAAGGCTCAAAAAATCCCATCACTACCATGTTCAAGGCTTCCTGTTCTTTGAGACCCCGCGACATCAGATAAAATAACATATCTTCGCTGATTTTTCCTACCGCGGCTTCGTGCGTGATTGTAGCGGTGTCGTCATGAACCTCATTATATGGATAGGTGTCCGTGCGTGAATTGTCGTTGATTAATAATGCGTCACATCTTACGCTGGATTTAACATTTGCCGCGCCTTTTGCAACGTAGAGAAGCCCGCGGTATGTTGTGCGCCCGTCGCCTTTGCTGACGGATTTTGCAGTTATTCGTGAGCTTGTGTCCGGAGCCAGGTGGATAGCTTTGCCTCCGGTGTCCTGGTATTGTCCGTTGCCTGCAAATGCGACGGATAATATGTCGGCTTTGGAATTGCGCCCGCGCAGATAAACGGACGGGAATTTTGTCGTCACTTTTGACCCTATGTTCGCATCGACCCATTCGACGGTTGCATTTTCATACGCATGTGCGCGTTTAGTTACTAAATTGTAGACGTTGTTGCTCCAATTTTGCAGTGTGGTGTAACGCACATGAGAGCCGGGCAGCGCGACGATTTCCACAACTGCTGCGTGCAGGGAATCTTTCGAGTAATTTGGAGCCGAGCAGCCTTCGATGTAATGCAGTTTGCTGTCTTCGTCCGCTATTATCAAAGTCCTTTCAAACTGGCCGAACCGCTGGGCGTTAATGCGGAAATAAGCCTGCAACGGCTGTTCCACATTAACCCCGGGAGGTATGTAAATGAAACTGCCACCGGAGAATACGGCGGAATTGAGCGCGGCGAATTTGTTGTCCTCCGGAGGAACTATCGTGCTGAAATATTTTTTGAATATTTCCGGGTATTTTTGCAATCCGGTGTCCGGGTCTGTGAATATGACGCCCTTTTCTTCGAGCGGTTTTATTATGCTGTGGTAAACGCTTTCCGAGTCGTATTGCGCGCCTACACCGGCCAAAAATGAGCGTTCAGCCTGGGGTATGCCCAATTTATCAAAAGTTTCTTTTATTTCCTTCGGTACATCGTCCCAGCTTTTTTCGGATTTCTCACTGGGCTTCAGATAATACACCATATTATCAAAATCTATCTGGCTGAAATCAGCTCCCCACTCGGGCATTTTCCTCTTGAAAAATGTTTCCAAGGACCTTAAGCGGAATTTGTTTATCCAGCTGTTCCCGTTTTTTTCATTCTTGATTTCGGATATTTCCCTTATTACGCGTTCCGACAACCCAGGTTCTGCCGCATTCAAATGTTTTTCAGGCATCTTGAAGCCGTATTTCTTTTCGTAATCCTCATTCACGGCCAATTTCATAATCACAGCCCCGAGAATCCGTTGTAGCCGGAATTTTCTACGTAGTCGGCCAAAGAATAATCCCCGGTCTTGATTATCCTGCCGCTGATCATTATGTGCACGAAATCCGGTTTTACTATCTTGAGGATCCTGTTGTAATGTGTTATGAGAAGGATGCCGGTGTTGTTGTCCTTAAGCAGGCTGTTTATACTGTTCGATATTGTTTTCATCGCGTCCACGTCCGTACCGGAATCGGTTTCGTCCATTATTGCTATTTTCGGTTTCAACACCGCGGCCTGCAGGACTTCACTCTTTTTTTTCTCGCCGCCGGACATGCCTTCGTTAAGATACCTTTTGACAAAATTGTCGTCCACATTCAGCGAATCCATTTTCTGTTTCAGAAGTTTCCTGAATTCGGATATCGAAACCATATTTTTCGGATTTTCGGGCTGGCCGTTAACCTGCCTGTAAGCTGTGCGAAGGAAATTTGCCAAAGAAACGCCGGAGATTTCCATGGGATGCTGGAATGCCATGAACAAGCCAAGTTTTGCCCGTTGGTCTGCGGTTTCATTGAGTATGGATTTTCCGTCCAGCGTTATGTCCCCCGAGGTTATTTTGTATTTTGGATGACCCATGATAACGTTTGCCAGGGTTGATTTGCCCGACCCGTTGGGGCCCATTATGGTGTGTATTTCGCCCTGTTTCACGGTGAGATTTAGCCCGTTCAGTATTTCCTTGCCTTCAACCGAAGCGTGCAGGTTTTTAATTTGCAATACAGAGCCCATTATTTATCATCCGTAGCCTGATGGTATATATTCTATAGTCAATAGCGAAACAATCTATTTAAGTCTTTAAAAGCGCAGTTGTTTTAGTGTGAAGATGAAAACTAAACCATGCGAAACCAGCGTGGGCGCCTGCCCATTAATATTTTATTTGGACCTCGTGAGCAAAAAATGGTCTTTGAAATTGCTGAAAGTTTTAGCCGTGGAAGACAGCAAAAGGTTCAACGAGATGGCGAAGGCCGTTAAAGGCATAACGCCCAGGATCCTTGCGCAACGGCTGGCTGAAATGGAAAAATCGGGTATAGTGTCCAAAAAAAAATTTAACGAAGTGCCTCCGAGGGTCGAATATTTCTTGACGGAGCGCGGTAAAGAATTAACTCAGTGTTACAGGCCGGGCGTTACGCATATAATCAAAAGCTGATAATATGAAACTCGGTTTTGTCGGCAGTTTCGTAGATGCTGAACAGGGTTGGTTATTAAATACCGCGAAGAAATTTTCCGGCCTTACAGGCCAAGTTGTGATTGAACTTCACCAGGAGCACGAATGGCTGAAAAAAACGAATTCGCAGAAAAGGGAGAAAAGAGTTGTTGAAAAAGAACTGAAAAAATTCTGCGACCCAAGCTTCGGTTTGCATATACCATGGGAACCCAGGAAAAGTTACAGGGCGATTGACGACAATTTCAACGATAAAGACGTCATGTCGTGGCTGCGGTTTTGCGCTGATGGCGGCATAGAATTCGCCAACATGCACGTGGAATGGGGCGACGGTGTGCGTGCCGTAGAATGGAAAAACGATCCTGGGATACGGACAAAATACATAGATAACGCCGCAGAAAACTTGAAAAATGTTTTTTCTTTTGCCGAAGCGAACAACATAAAATTATCCCTTGAGATAATCTCATCCTGCCTTTTCGTAGAAAAATACGGCGAAAAATTTGTGCATTATCCCGCGTTCCCTACAGACTATTTGAAATTGCAGAAAATTTCCGGCTTTGATTTTGGAATTAACCCTGACATTTGCCATTCCGGAATAACGTGGTGGAACATGCAAAACGGCATCGAGGCGGGTATTTACGAGGAGGATAATGAATGGAAGGGCTTATCCCTGGAAAAATTCCTTGAAAAGATGGTGCGGGCGGCGCGCCCCATTAACCAGATACATTTCGCGGATTTTGGAGGCTACAAAAATCCTTCGGAACATGCGATCGCGCTGGGAACCGGGTTATTGACGGACAATGCGATAAAAGCCGTTTTAAGAAACGTCGATAAAAAAGCCGCTGTCATACTTGAAATAAAGGAGGACTGGAAAACGAAGAAAGACATGAAAGAATGCGGTTATCTGCCCGAGACGGTAAAATCGTTGGAGAAACTCGGCGGTTTTATATGACTTTTGGATAGTAAAATAAGTTATTTAAATAGTAGCATCGAGAGTTATAGAGCGGAAAACTGAATACGCACGGTGATATTTCAGTTCCTATTATATTACAGTGGTTTAATGGCTGAACGAAGATTTGAGGAAATTGTACGTTTGATGGACACGGATTTAGACGGCAACGAATCTTTAGAAATGGCATTAAAACAGATTAAGGGCATTGATTTCCGCTTAAGCAAGTCTATACTCGCGGTTTCCGGAATGGAATCTAAAAAAAAGCTTAAAGAGATCTCGGAAGACCAGATCAAGAAAATTGAGGAAATAATCAAAAATCCTATCAAATCCGGCATCCCTTTGTGGATGATTAACCGCAGGAAGGACATGGAAACGGGCGAGGATATACATTTAGTTTCTAACGACCTTGATTTTGCGAAAAAATCTGATATAGACCGCATGAAAAAAATGAGGACTTGGAAAGGTTTCAGGCATATGTTAGGTCAGCCTGTGCGCGGACAAAGCACGCGTTCATCTTTCCGTGTTTCCGGAATGGTTATGGGTGTTTCTAGAAAGGCTGCTAAGGCGGCTGCGGCACCTGCATCGGCAGCTGCGGAAACCGCGGCAACTCCTGCGGCAGTTAAACCAGCGGCTGGGGCTAAGCCTGTAGCCGGAGCTAAGCCAGCGACGGCGGCAATTAAACCTGGAGCAGCATCCACAGCGAAACCGGCTGCAGCAGCTGCAGTTAAACCGGCAGAAGCTAAAAAGAAGTGATGATTCATGAGAAAAATAAGATCTAAAATTAAACCTGTTGTCGACCATTGGAATGAGGAACGTATAGCATCGGAAAGGGCGTTAATGAATAAATACGGCCTAAGGCGCAAAAAGGAGCTGCGGATTGCGGAGGCAATATTGCGCGGTTTCCGCAGCCAGGCAAAGCAGCTTTTGACAAAGTCCGATGAAAATAAGAAACGCGTGCTTTTTGAGAAGTTGCAATCATTAAATATGCTTGGCGCCGACCAGACACTGGACAACGTGTTATCTCTGGCACTCGAAGACATACTCGAAAGGCGATTGCAAACTATAATCAACAAGAAAGGTTTTGCGAAGACAGTTAAACAGTCACGTCAAATGATAACCCATGGCAGGATTTATATAAGCTCACGCAAGATGACATTCCCTTCATACCTGGTCAGAAAGGCGGAGGAAGATACAATAATGGTTGACGGCGCGGGTGCGGCAAAATGATGTTACGAAGAGGCCAGGAAAGGGGACAAAAATTCACGGGCCAGTCCGGACGCTGGGGAATAGCCTATATTTTTGCGTCGCCAAACAATACGATTGTGCATGTTACTGATATTACCGGCTCAGAAACTGTTGCACGCTTTTCCGCGGGAATGATGACGGACAAGGACCGCGAGGGCGGGTCGCCGTTTCCGGCAATGTTGGCAGCGAGAAAGGCTGCGGAAGAAAGCATGTTAAAAGGGATTTCAGGCATCCATATCAAAGTGCGCGGGCCGGGCGGTAACAAGTCTAAAATGCCCGGCGCGGGCGCACAGCCTGCGATAAGGGCGCTGGCGCGCGCAGGCCTAAGAATAGGCAGGATAGAAGAAATAACGCCCGTGAGCCACGACGGTGTAAAGAAGAAGGGCGGCCGCAGAGGGCGCAGGGTTTAAAGCCGGCCGAAACAGACTGATACACTATACAGTCTGTTTTAGTAGCTGTTGGGGAGGATTAAGATGAAAATTAAAATTACGGAACAAAACGAAAGCAGAATTTCATTTACTCTGGAAGATGCGGATGTGCCTTTTGCAAACGCAATGCGCAGGGTCATGATGGTTGAAGTCCCTACTATGGCTGTTGAATGGGTGGATTTTCACGAAAACAGTTCTGCAATGTACGATGAAGTCGTGGCGCACAGGCTCGGCTTAATACCGATTTCTTTCGACCCTAAAATGTATAATTTCACGGAGGAATGCGTTTGCGAAGGCAAAGGATGTTCACAGTGCCAGGTCTATTTTGTGCTTGATAAGAAAGGGCCGTGCACGATTTATTCCGGCGATTTAAAATCCACGGATGAAACTGTGAAACCCACGGATCCGGGATTTCCTATTGTGGAATTATTGGAAGGCCAAAATCTGAAATTGGACGCGATTGCGCAGCTAGGCAAAGGCGAAACGCATGTCAAGTGGCAAGCAGCCATCGCGGCGTACAAGTATGCCAAAAATAATGATACGAAATTTAATTTCACAGTGGAAACGGTTTCCGGTTTGGAGCCTGCTTACATAGTGCAGAAGGCTGCTGAAATCATTGAAGCAAAGGCCGAAGAATTTAAAGCCCAATTGAAGGAAGTCAAGTAGATTTTTTCAGAAAAAATTCCCATCAAAGGAACTTGTAAATCCTTATATACCGCCTCCAAGGAATAATATTATAATATGGCACAGGCCGATTTGGATGCTATCTTAAAAGAGTTTCTTGAATTCGGGACTATAAAATCAGATATTAATGACATATCGAACAACGTGAAACTTATTTCCGCCAAGGTTTTGGAGATCGAGAAGCGGTTGGATCTCGTGTCCCGCCAAATGCTCGAGCAGAATGGCAAACTCGAATCAATTGAACAATATTTGACCGAGCAGATTGGAATTTTTTCCGAGCAAATAGTTGATAAAAATGCAATGATTCAGGTAAAAACCGAGCAACCGAGCAGCGAGCAGCTGAATGAGCGAAATGAAAAACCCATACTGCTGTCAAATGCTACCGGCCGTTGCAGGGAGATAATTTCCCTGCTGATTAACGAGGGTTTTTTCACATATTCAAAGTTAGCTGACAGGCTAAACATATCCCAATCCCGCGTCCGCGCGTATATAGCCGATTTAAAGAAATATTATTCCATCCCGATAACCTCCATAAAAGACGGCGAAGGCGTTAAAGTCGGAATCAGCCCGGAATTTGTGAACCAAATACTTGGGTCTAGATAGGGCTATTTCTGCTCAGTTAATTTGCTCGGTCAGCGCTCGGTTATTATATGAACACAAAGTGAGCTATATCGAGCGCTCGGTTGCGTGCTCGGTTACGTTCAACATCGATTTACATTGATAATTATCATTGAGAACAAGGTAGCATAACATCGTACCGTACAATATAGCGTACTATACATACATTTATATACCATACAATTACATGTTTATTCTACATGGTTTCTGAAAAGAGCGATATAGCCAAGAGAATTATAAACGAGCTGAGAAGGAAGCCGATGTCCGTAGCAAGGCTATCAACGGAATTAAAAATGCGCCGGGAGTTCCTCGGCGGCTACCTTGAAGCTTTGAGAAGCGTTGGAAAATTAGAAATGATACAAGTGGGAAAAGCTAAAGTTTATAAACCAAAAAATTGAGGTTATTGTTAATGAATTTAAAGGCTTTTGCTGGATTTGCGGCGTGGGGATTAATCGCAGCATCGGTTTCCTTAATTTTTGTTTTCGCTTTTTCGACATTTTTCGGTTCAGCTGAGGATGTCGGAGTTGCTACATCCATATCAGGCTTTAGCGCCGCGACATCGCTAGCAAACGGCGGTTCGACCACATTAGGCGATTTGGTTTCAAAAAATGACACGCGGGAATTATTTAATTTTTCATTGACAATACAAGGCAACGTTTCTAACATAACAATTATTGTTCCAAGTTTTGCGGTTGCTTCCGGATATGCAAACATTTCGGTATTAAATACGACAATTGTGCAATTGGGAACTAATTTAACGGGCTGGACAGTAACTTACGTAACCAACTTTTCCGTGACAGGAGGCCCG
>CAYZCD010000012.1:16489-19486 GCA_964476825.1 uncultured archaeon | reverse complement strand
GCGTCTTTGCGAACCAGTCCTAAACGCTTGCTCACGATTTCTACGTGAATGTCGACGGGTATCGTTGGAATTCCGTAAGCGTACAACGAAACTATGTCCGCCGTTTTGAACCCGACGCCCGGCAGTTTTAACAGATTTTCGCGTTTTTTAGGAACGTTGCCGTCGTAATCTCGAATAAGAATTTCACATAATTTTTTTATGTTTTTCGCTTTCTGTCTGTAGAAACCGCTTGGCTTTATCAGCGATTGAAGCCGTTTTTTATTCAGCTTGATTATGCCTTCCGGTTTTGAAACGATTGAAAACAGGTTTTTCGCAGCTTCGTCCGTTTTGCTGTCTCTTGTCCGTTGAGATAAAATAGCTCCTATTAGCACATGGAACGGTTTTCCTATCACGTGATATTTTTTGTTTCTTACCGTGTCATATTCAAGTATAACCTTGCGTATTTTGTTTCGGCCGTCCGTCACCATGATTAAATAAATAGTCCTTAGTATAACTCTTTGTCTGCGTGATCAAATGGTATTCGGAATTTTGGAGAAGAGGCTGCAAGAAATAATAAAGAAAAGGTTTGAGAAGCCCACAGAAGCGCAGACCATATCCATACCGTCCATTTCATCGGGCAAAGACGTCCTCCTGATTGCGCCTACGGGGATAGGAAAAACTGAGAGCGCGATGATCGCCATTTTTAACAGCTGGATAAAACAGAAGTTGAAGCCTATAAGCGTGCTTTACATAACGCCTTTGAAAAGTTTGAACCGAGATTTGTTGGGACGGTTAAAATGGTGGGCTGGAGAATTGGACGCAGAGATCGCGGTTCGCCACGGAGACACGACCCAATACGAACGCACAAAGCAGGCGGAGATGCCAAGCGACATACTGATAACCACGCCAGAAACCCTGCAATCGATGATGATCGGGTCTGTAATGCGAAAAAACCTGTCTAATATCAAATTCGTGGTCATTGACGAAGTCCATGAATTGATAAACTCCAAGCGGGGCGCACAATTGAGCATCGGTTTGGAGAGATTGCGTAAATTGTGCGGTAATTTTCAAACAGTCGGCTTATCGGCAACAATCGGAAACCCGAACGAAGTCGCTAAATTTTTGAACGGCTCACGCGAATGCGAAATAATAAAGGCGGTTGACATAAAGAAAATGAGCATTAAAGTTGAGACCATAAAGACGGAAGATGCGGATGCAAGAGTTGCAGCGCAATTGTTAATAGGCGTAGACACGGCCGCACGCCTCAGGAAAATCCAGGAAATACTGAGTAACAGAAAATCTGTGATAATATTCACCAATACACGCGAGTTCGCGGAGATATTAAGCTCAAGGCTAAAAAAATTCAGCGAATACCGCATAGAAACACACCATGGTTCACTGGCGAAAGACGTGCGCGTCGAGTTTGAGAAGGGCTTTAAAGATGAAACCATCAAGGCGCTGGTCGCGACCTCGTCGCTTGAACTTGGCATAGATATTGGTGCGATTGAAACTGTGATACAATACCAGAGCCCGAGACAGGTCTCCAAATTAATCCAGCGCGTCGGGCGTTCCGGACATTCGATGGAGCGTACGTCCGAAGGCATTGTGCTGGCAACAGGCATTGATGATGCGATTGAATCTGCGTCCATTGCAAAATTGGCCCTGGCAGGCAAGGTTGAGAACCCGAAACCTCACAAATTAGCCACGGACGTCATTGCGCACCAGATAGTCGGGATGGCACTGGAAAAATATTCCGCGCCCATGAAAGAAATTTATGAAACCATCAAACTTTCTTACCTTTACAAGGATTTGGAATATGCGGATTTCCAGGCAATTTGCAAGCAATTACAGCAACTGGGCCACGTCTACATCAACGACGGCATGATAAACAGGAAGAAAAACGGCTGGCAATATTATTTCGAGAATTTGAGCACGATACCTTCCGTGCAGCAATACAGGATATTTGACATAGTCTCGCGCAGGCACGTGGGCACACTGGACGAAGAGTTTATTGCGCTGCACGGTTCTTCAGGCACTACGTTCGTTGTGAAGGGCCAATCGTGGAGAATTATCGACACGGAAGAAGACGTCATTAACGTCGAACCCGCCGACGACATAGAAGCTTCGATACCAGCCTGGGAAGGCGAACTTATACCAGTTCCTTTTGAAGTTGCGAAGTTAGCGCTGGAAATGAAATCTGAAGTTTCTAAAATGGCCGACGACGCCGAAGAAGCGGATGAATACCTCACAAAAAATTATCCTGTGGATGCGGAAACTGCAAAACTCATATACGGGTCCATAAAAAAACACGTGAAAAACTTTTCTTACAACACGGATGAAATAACGATTGAAAATTCCGGGGACATGACCATAATACATGCGCATTTCGGGTCGCTTGTAAACGATACGATCGGGCGGGCGCTGACGTTTTATTTGTCCGACATAATCGGGACTGTTTCGTTGAAAACAGACCCTTACAGGATAATGTTGAAATGCCAGAAAGACCCGAAGAAACACATAAAGGATTTTTTCGGGGAAATATCAGACAAGAATTTAATGTCGTACATACGGGAAAACATACACCGCTCCGATTTATTCACGTGGAGGTTTTTCCATAATGCAAAGAGGTTCGGCGCTATAGCTAAAACCGCGGACCTGGGCAAAGTCCCGATGAAAAAAATAGCCGAGACCTATCGGGATTCGCCCATATACGAAGAAACAATGCGCGAGATATTCCTGGAAAAGCTGGATTTTTCCAAGGCGTCGGAAGTTATCAGGGATATCAAGAAAGGAGTTATCAAAATCCGTGATTCTGACGGTCTGTCTTTTTTCGGGAAATTATCCATGGACAAGGAATTTGGCGAGTTGATCGGGCCTGAACGGCCTGACGGGGAGATATTAAAAATATTCAGGGACAGGATAGGAGAAACGAAAATAAGATTGATATGCGTCAATTGCGGAAAATGGACATGGCCCTGTTATGTGAAAGACGCCCCGAAAAGACCCAAATGTTCCAAA
>CAYZCD010000012.1:0-16479 GCA_964476825.1 uncultured archaeon | reverse complement strand
GATGATAAAATCTGTGAGAGATTATGACCATGTAACAGAACAGGTTATTGAAAAGAAATGCGCTAAGCGGACTTTAACAACGGAACAGCAAAAAACTTACGATGACGCTTTGAAAGTCGCGGATTTGGTGATGGTGAGCGGCAAGGATGCGATTACAGCGTTAGCCGGGCGCGGCGTCGGTTACGCAACCGCCGCGCGCATCTTGGGCAAGTATCACGGAGATGAGGATGATTTATACAAGGATATTTTAGCCGCCGAGCGACAGTATTTCAAGACGAAGAGGTTTTGGAAGTAGATAATTTTTCACAAAAGCCCGCCTTTCAACAACCTAAATTTTTTGTTGGTATCCCATATTTTTTCCAATCCATCAAAATTTTTGTCCGGATTTTGCATCAACCGCGCTAAATTGTCTATTTCTTCCAAATCTTTTGTTGAAAGTTTACCGAATTTTTCATATAATGCGGGTTCTGGTACATGAACATAAATTACTTCGTCATTCATCAAACAATGAAAATCGTAAAATAACGACCAGAGAACAACTATTTGCCCCCTTTCGGGTTTGGAGTTCCAGAACCTGTTTGGGTCGTCTTTTCCAGCCCTTATATTTAACCACGCATCCGCAGGAAAATCAAATTTCCCTTCCGGGACATCATACGGGTCGAAATTTTCATTTAGACTCCAGCTTCCATCGACATCTATTGTGACCCACATATTCCTTTTGGAATCCCAATATTGGTTTACCCAGTGGTCTGCACTAACTTTTCCTAGGTCTCCCATATAGAAATACGGTGCATTCCCAGCCCGGACACGGCAAGGGATACCCTTCGATTTCAGTATAGAGGCCATTAAAACGGCAACGAATCTGCAAGTTAGTACGAGTTTGTTCTTTTCTTTTTTCCTACCAATGAATCCATGTTTATCCCTTCTATACAGTTCAGCGACCATTGCCGAAGCGGTAACTAAAATATCATCTTCCGGCTGCCTGTACCAGGGCACTTTTTCCATATCCCCAAATTTTTTATCCGAATTGGTTCCTACATTTCCGGCGGCTAAAGTGGTTCTGTGAATTATATTTTTCCTGACTAGGTTTCCAATTTTTTTGATGTCATCCGGAAAATCTTTTTTCAAATAATTCTTATACAGACCGGGATTTGTGTAAACAGAGAATTCACGGTAAAAATCAAGTATTCGTTCCACCATAATCTATTTTCCCGCGACTATTTTTATCACGTCGCCTTTTTTCAGGATGTGGTCATCCTTTATTTTCATTTTTTTCCTTGCGTCAATTGCAGCGATGAAATTTTTGGCCAGGTCCGTATGCACGATCGAGGCCAGTTCTTTGGCTGTTGTGCCAGCAGGCACGAGATAAACGTCCGGCAAGATGCGCCCTTTCGAATCTGACCACGTGTTTTCGTTTTCTACGGGATAAACTTCGATGCAATTTAACAAATTGAAAACGGCTTCTTCCAAACATTTTTGTACGCCGGTTGAGCTGTAGGTTTCGATGAATTTTCCTATTTTTTCCAGTGCGGCCCGCTGTTGCGCGGTCGCGTTTTCCGTTATTTTTAATTTTCCGTTTTCAATAGTCGCCAGGCCTTTTTGAATTGCGAGGCGCAATGCAATTTCCATTTCCGCGGAACACGGTATTATTCCGTTTTTGTAAATTTTTGATGCGCTTTCGTAGTTTCTTTCCGATTCCGGCAAGTCCATTTTGTTGGCTGCGATTAACATCGGTTTGGTGCGCTCGCGGACGAGTTTGGCGAGTTTCCTCAAATCCTTGCCAGCGTCCTTGACGCATTGCGCTATGGTTTCATTTTTGGACGTGAAACCTGTAAGTTGTTTAACAATTAAAGAATCGTCGGATTTGGACCAGACCCGTTCAATTATCCCCTTTATCCAAAGTTCTATTTCTTCTTCCAGCCACATGACGTCTGTTAACGGGTCGTGGTTTTCGGTTGGCAAACCGTTTTCGTCTGTTTTGCCGGACATGTCGACTATGTGTATCAATGCGTCCGCCTGCCGTAAATCGTCTAGAAATTTATTCCCGCGGCCGCGGCCGGCGTGAGCGCCTGGAACCAAGCCGGCGACGTCCAGCATTTTAACGGGTATTAATCTCGTTCCGTTTTCGCAGCTTGAATTGTTGGGGTCGCATTTTTTTCCAAGTTCCGTGTGCGGGCATCTTGCTTTTACGAATGCAATACCTTTGTTGGGTTCTATTGTTGTGAACGGGTACGACGCGATCTTGACGTCCATCATGGTTAACGCTTTGAAAAATGAAGACTTGCCCGAAGAGGGTTTGCCTACAAGGCCTATGATCATAGTCCGACGATCCTTTGCCATCTGGTGTGGAACGGGGTTTCAAGAGATATAATTTTCGCGTGTTTGGCGGATTTGGTTATTTCCAGATATTTTTTTATTTTAGAAAATCTTTTGCCGTCCGCGAACGCGTGAGCGGAATGCCTTCGGAAGACGATTTTTGCAGAGCCTTCAAACACGACCGGTTTGTTTAATCCGTGCGGGTTTAATGGGGTGAAAACCAAACTTTTAGACATCAAATCGAGTACCGGCCCGCCCGCGGACACGTTATACGCTGTCGAGCCCGCGGGCGTCGAAACGATGCCGCCGTCCGCTACAACGTTTTTGTAAAATAACATGCCATTGATGAATAAATCGAACCTTAACGCCTCTTCCGATGTGCGGAAAAAACCTATTTCGTTGAATCCCGACAGTTTTTTGCTTTCCGTCATCCCTTCAAGCATGGGATATTTTATTATCGGAAAATCCTGTTTTTTTAGTTTTTTTTCCATTTGGCCGATTTCCGAGATGTTTCCCTCGGCTAAAACTCCTTTGCTTCCCTGCGCGCGAATGCATAATACGGGTTTGCCGGTTAGCGCGGACTTTTTAAAAGCCTTCAGAAATGTGCCATCGCCGCCGACGGCGATTATCGCCCCCTTGGGCAGGATGCTGCGCAATTTCCGGGCTGATATTGCAGTATTGGGGCGTTTTGCAGGGCCAACTCGTTTTGCAACCATAAGTTAAAGATAACATGCGATAATTAATAAACGTGTTGACATGAAAACGCCGATATGCTCAATTTGCCTCCAGTCGGACATACTTTGCGCCAGCTGCAAAAAAAACATCGGCACTAAAAATATAAGCGACCGCGGAGTGGAGATAATAAAAAAACTGTACAAACTTTCCAAAACCGTCAAATCGCTGGACAAGATCACAATAGAAAAAGTTTTTGACTTTGGAGGTTTGATCGTTGTTACGTGCGATAAATCCGATGTGTCCAGCATAGTCGGCAAGGACGGGAGGATAGTAAACGGCCTTCGCGAAGGCCTTGGAAAGCAAATAAAAATCATAGGCGTTGACAAAATAAAAATTATGGTAACCAATTTGCTTTTTCCGGCTAAAATCGTTAGCGTTGGAAATTTTTATTCTGCTGGGTTAGAGAGTTTAAAAATAAACCTGGATAAAAACCAATTGAGGAATTTGCCGGCCAGTAAGGAAGAATTAATTAAAGCTGCGGAAGAAATATCCGGGATGAAAGTCATAATCAACGTTCAATAGGTTGAACTAAAAAAATCATCTTCGATAATGGCTTTCGAGTATGTCCATTTTTTCACTCAATACCTTTAGTTGCGCTTTAACCGTTTCTATTTCCGCCAATATCAGGTCTATTTTCGGGCTCATCGGCTGCGTTTGGTTCGTTGTTTGCGCCGCGCTTGGATACGATTGTTCGGTCGGATATTTCGAAGATATCGGCGATTGGACCGGCCTGTAAATCTGTTCCTGCGGCAACTGGGGTTCTCGGAGAGCTTCTATCGGGGTTTTCGGCGGCATCTGAGACTCGTAGCGGGATTCGTAAGATTTTAATATATCCTCGCTGGGAAGCCGTATTTGCTGGGCCGGCGCGGGTTCAATGCTTTGCTTAACTTCGCTTAAGCCGGATTTTTTCGGGGAAAATTTGCGAACTGCGCCAATGACACTGTCAAAAATGCTCATCTGCTCACCTTTTCAGGAAGGTTAAACGCTTTTCTCAGATCGTTTAAAGCCATATTCATCCTTTCTTCGTTGCGCCTTAACATTGCGATCCTGTGCGCCTTGTAGAAAAAATTCATGTAAATCAAATACGCCAAGCGGACTATCGGGTTGTTGTATTCAAATTGTGTCTGAAGCTGGGCGTATATTATCATGCGTACCGTGCCTTGTTTTGTTTCCGCGTGCTGTTTTCCCTGGTAACGCACGTTTATTATAAGGTTCGTAAAACCGTCCTCTTCGCGCTTGAAGTCCAATTCGGTAAAAAATGTGCGGACGACATCCGTGACGTCCCAACGCACGTCTTTTTGTGTCCACCTCGTGCCGCTTATTTCGAAATACTGTCTGATCAAAGAGTTTGCCTGGTTGACCATTTTCCATGGTTCGGCGCCCGTGTAAACCATGTCGATGTCTTTGTGCGGGGCGAACAGGTCATCGTAAATAAGCCACTTTCCCATCAGCTCACCCGGTTCGGAACTCTTCAAACGCCTTTTTGATCTCTATTTCCATGTTCCTGATGAGGGCGCGGCCTTCGTGCAAATATTTCAGGCGTTGCGTTTTGTAAAATATCGTGTGCCAGAACATCCTGATGATTTCATAAAATATGCTTCTTTGCCACAGTGTGTCCTGCGGATATTCAGTCCTCAAAGTTCCGAATAAACGGATGCGTGTGGCGCCTTCCCCCTTTGTGCTTTGGCCGGTTAGTTCAACGGACATACGGAAGTACGTGAACCGATCCAGCGGTTTTGAAATTTCCCAAAAAACGTCGAATTTCTGCGTGTCTCCGACATTGTCCCATTTGAAAGTGCGCTCTTGCACCTGGCCGCGGTCGACTCCGTAGATTAATGGTATTATCTCGGATAACCTTGTGTAAAACCTTTCCGGCTTCGGCCCGCGGTAATTAAGGACTATGTAATAGGGGTCGAACCTTATGAACGGATTCTCAATTACAAGTTTTGTCCTCGCTATGACCATGTGACTCACTTATTATTTATTGTTCCGCCTTAAAATCTAATTATGTCCGATTTAACCGGCGACGGGGATACAATCAAACTAGCGCTTTACTCCGTGGCTGCAGTTGTACTGCTTTTGTTCCTTCTGGTAAACGGGCCCAAAGGGATCTTGGACGCGTTTTCGACATTGACTATTTCTACAGGACTGTTTATTATATTTTTGCTGTTTTTCCGCCAGGAAGGAAGCGGGCACGTCGGCCTTGGACTGGCCATCTCATCCGTGCTTATTGTGGGCGGCTTTTTGATAAATTCCAGCTCGGGTTTCGCGAGCATTGCGATGTTTCTTGTGGTTTTCAGCGCGTCCATATTATTCGTTTACGGCTCGGCAAATAACCCGGATAAACATGTGCTTATGCTAACGGCAGCTGCCGCCACTATCATTTTCTTCGGCGGCGGGGCGATTCCGGCGGAAATGAGCCTCGCAGCAACCGTATCGCTTCTGTTGGTGATAACGTTCGGCGTAATATTTTTTATTTTTTCAAAATTTTCGGACGAAAAAAGCGGGCTGAAGTGGGCTTTTTTCCTGTCGGTTCTCGTAACCGTTTTTGTGAGCCTTTACATGTTTGCAGGATTCCTGCCTGGTTTCGTGTTCGGGGTCCTCGTTGTTTTTGCCTTCGCAGCCTCCAAAATATTTCCCGAGTCCGGTTCACAGGACAGCGTGGTGTCAGGGATCGGAACAGTTTCTGCAATACTTGTCATATTCTTCCTCGCTTCGGCCCAGGGGTTGTTTCCTGGCCTTTTGAGAGCATTTTCATTGGTAATACTGGCCTCTGGAGTAATAACTATTTGGTTTTTCTTCCGAGTAGGAGACAAGGAGATAACGGGAATAACAAGTTCGGGCCTTCTGCTGGGAACGATTTTAACCCTGGTCGGGCTATACTTAACATTGTTTTGAGGCGATTTGATGGTTGAATTCACGGGCTTTGACATGGTTTTCCTGAAGATCCTTGGCACAATACTTTTTTTGGTGGGCCTTTTCATGGGAGCATTCTTTCCTGCCAGGGATTTCGAGGCAAAATACAGGTTTATCGGGGTTTTAGTCCCGGGCACAATGATTATTATCGGTCTTTACCTTTGGACCGTTCAGTAACTAGAAGCATACCGATACAGTATACGGTATGATTCTGATTAACCAACAAACTTTTTTACCACCCGGATGCATATAATATTTGGATCAACCATGGTTTTTGAGAAATTGGGCGGGCTTATGCTGATAGCGGCAGGCCTTTTTTTAGTTGTCTATTTCCCTGAAAGCGAGGATTCAGAAACCCCAGGTTTTACGATGGTGGGGATATTTGCCGGGTTGTTCCTATTGGTTATAGGTATAAAACTTTTGTTGGGATGATGTTATGGTAAAGTTTGTGTATAACCGGATGAACGGCGAGTTCCTTTTCACTTACCCGCCCGACCAGAACGGGTCGCAGGAAAGCGCCGTGGCAACCGACAGGCTTCCGGGCATACTGATAAACCCGACCGGCCCGCTGGGTTTCATTTCGTTGCTATACATCAAAACGATGCTGCAGATGCCGAAGTTCGGCTACGGGCTTTACAAGTATACGGACAGTTTTGAAATCAATCCAACTTACCGAGAATATTATTCTGCTACGCTTGCGACCAAACAGGATTTGGAGGGCAAGATTAAAGCCGGATTAGAATCCGCGTCGCGCGCGATAAGCGATTATGAGCTGTTGGCGCACGATTACAGGAAATACGAAGTAAATTTGAATTACCTAAATAATTTTGAAGTCGGCATGAAAGAGCTGGAAAAAGCGAAAAAAGAAAACAGTGAAGAAAAAAAGAAGGCCGCAGAAAGGAAGGTCTTGGAAGCGAATACATCGTTAAAGGCCGTTTTTATAGACCAGGTCGACGTGCATACGGGCGAAGGCGTCGCGTTAAAATTAATTGTCAGCAGATGGCCGAACATAATAGTCGATTTCATGAAGTTGAAGGACGAGATGAAAACGTCGGAAGACATAATCAAGGATTTCACCCCAAAGATAAGCACAGCAGAAGCTGTTGTGCTGGCGACGAAAAACAAATTGTTTATCGAATGGAAAAAACTTTTCAAGGACGCGGTAACGCAGCGTTACCTGAACATATTGAGCTTGATGAACGCGAGGAAGAAAAGCATAGAACAATATAAAAAGTGGCTGCGGCCTTATGTGATACAGCACGAATTGTTGCAAGAGTCCCAGGAAAAACCGGGGCAGGGCGGGCAATCGATGACGCACAGGTTAAAGGTCGGGGCACACGCCATGTCATTCCATTCGATAAAAACCTACGCGTGGAAACCTTTCACGCCCGGCGATATATACCGCGCAACTGTTGAAAGAAAAGATATTGAAGTCAAACTTAATTATTTAGGGCAGACTAAACCGGATCCGGAGGAACAGAAAAAAAATAAGGCCGAGGACGAGAACATACTGAAAAAATTTGGGTTAACTTACAAAGATGTAGAGGGAGGAAAATTTACCACGAATTTCTGGCTAAACCCATATGACATTGTTGCGAAAGTTGCATTATTCGGCGAGGAAATCGGTTCAAAGGGCGGGCGCATAGAAGGAAATTGTTTGGCCGAGGAGTACCCGTGGCTTAATAAAAAAATAATAGAGGCCAAGGCGCTCGGCATAATGAAAGAGTCCGCAGAGCAACAGAAAAATTTCTACAACACCCTGCTGCTGCATCCGGACTACCTTTATTACATACTCTGGGACTTGGATTTCGAGCGCGCAATTATCAGCATCCCGCAGGGAACGGTTGATGACGGTTTCGTTTTCATAAAAATAGCGTTCGTAAGCCAGAACGTGCTTCTTGTAAAACTCGTGGAGCGCTGGGCCTCCGAGCAACGGTTCGACAGGACCGTCGAAGAAGTTTTAGGATTGACGGCCATAGACGAGAAAGAAAAAATTGACGAAGGTATAACCGGGGACATGGAAACAGTTGCGAAAAGCAAATTCGCTGCGCTTTACGAGAAAGAAGATAAGAAAGAGAATAAGAAAGAAAACGGATTCGATTTAATTAAATCCATTGAGCACCAGTTAAATGCGCTGACAAACCTGTTTGAAATCTTCGGCATCGAAAAAAGCAGCGCGTTCCAGTTTTTCAAGAAAGGCCCGTACGAAACCAATTTAAAAGACCGAATAACGCGACATTATTCCAAGGCATTCGCTGACACATACAGGGACGAGTTTATCAGCTGGTTTGAGGACGCTGCAAAAATAGGCGAATAGGCCGGAAAAAATACGGAAACGATTTTATGGTTTATACAATAGGCGTGTCGAGCGGATGGTGGGGGATAGCCAAGACACCGGACCTTCTCGGCTTAGGTTATAAAGCGATGAGCGCGGCGACTTACGGCGTGAATTTTGTACAATTAGACATAGAATCGCCGTCGGAATTTATGGAGCCGTTGCTTGAACAACAATTAGCTATCGCGCGCGAAGACCTCGGATTGAATTACGGCATACACGGCGAGTTTGACCTGAAAATGGAGCATGCGGTAAAAGATATTTACGACATTTATCACGAACGCCTTATTGACCACATACGAGGCGCCGTGCGAACGAAAAGTTCGTACATGCATTTCCATGCGTCGTCGGAACCGCCTCCCACGATTGGGTCTTCGATGTTAGGTTACCGTTTCCAAAGATTGGTGGCGCCAAACGGCAACACGCTTTACGACCTTCTCAATTATTTCACGCCGGTTAAAGAAGGTGATAAAACTGTGTATAAAGTGGCCAACAACTATTCGGAATATTCGCACCTTAGACCCGACCAGATAGCGGCCATACGCAGGATAATGCTTGAAAACTACATAGCGGGCGGCGGGCCTGAGGCGACGGATCCGCGACATAGAGAGTTTCAGGACATGGCAAACGATTATTTGGCGGGAATAGCGGGCATAGCAATCGGAGAAGTCCGTGAAAACATAAGCAAGATGATGTGGAGAAGGATGCGGCCGGATCTGGAGGCCAAATTAAGAGCTGCGGTTCAAATAGTGAACGCGCGCCTTCCGGGTTCACCAAATGAACAGCCCATACCAACCGAAAATTTCATCAGCATTTACAATACATTGATCAACGAGGGCAACGCTTCCATAGACACTTATGTGACGATCATAGTAAACCATTTGAGAATTCGCGACCCAAATTTGAATTTGGATAATTATTTCCGTGATATGCGCAACAGCGTAAGGGAGGAACTTTACGACAGGGCGGAGGAATTCATCAAAGACGAAATGGGGAAAAAATACGTGCCGTTTTTCGGTTACGACGAACGGTTAGCTTATGAAATCGTCGGCAGGTTAATGGAAGGATCCCAGCAATGGAAAACCATATGCTATACAAAATATGTGCGCGACCAGTTGACATCGCAATTTAAATCGGAAGATCCGACCAGGAAATTTTCCGACAACGACATAACTGTTGACAATTTACTTAGAAGCCACGACCGCCGTGTGCAGGCTTTAGTTTCAACAGTAGTTGCGATGGAATACATTGACGGGCACTTTTCCAGAATAATGCAATACAGGGATCCGGACAATGGAACGTTTACGGAAGAAAAGGACAAGAGCGGGAAACCGATAACGGTCAAGGAATACATCAAAGAACATAAATTTGTCGTGACTTTTGAGACGCCCCAGATCGAACAAAAACAGGAAGGCCTGTTGCGCATCGTGCGTTCGGAACATATTTACCATCTGGTCAAAAAGATCCGCGCATTCAACGGCGACCAGAATTTTTTGAAGGATTACGTTTTTATTTCTCTTGACTTTGAACACATGTTAACGCACAATTTAAACATAGACCTGGAACTTGACGAATTACCACAGGACGGGGGCGCCCTGTGCAAAGTCATCCACGTCGGCCAGCCGAAACCGATACATCCTGCGCACGCTCCCATATACGTCGGTTCGGAAGCGCAGGAATTGATATACCGTTACTTGTTCAAGCTTCGCTCAAAAGGCTTCAAGGACGGATGGGTTGTATTCGAACGCGGAGGCGGGCAAAGCCCGCTGGAATGGATGCGGTCAAGCGTTTACGCCATGAGATTAATTGTAGAATACTTGGAGAAAGAAACCAATCCTGATAAATTGCCCGTCGAATTTTACGGAGTTTCTCCGGAGTCCGAGTTTTCAGAACAAAGGCAGATGGATGTGATACATCTCCATTTTTTCGCCCCGCTCGCGGGCACGCTGGCCATTCCAGAAGAAGAACACACGTTCCTTGGGCGGCTTGCCACTGAAAGACCCGGATTGACACCTGAAAAATGGAAGAAAGAGGAATTGAGGTAGAAGCTTATATTTTAGAGCGGTCTTTCTTTAAACCGCAGGAGACAGTTATTGTATGGAGACTGAGAAGGCTGGAGAAAAAGAATACGAGCCCAAGGCGCGCGTGTCGAAGGCGATGAAATTTGCGAAGATTGTCAGAGACCAATTTCCCGAGTTCGTAAAAGGCATCCTGCTTTTTGGTTCCGCTGCCAAAGGCTCGAAAAAAGCCGGCGATGTGGACGTTTTGGTGATACTTGATGACACCGATCCGAAAATATTTCCGGAACAAATTGACCGGGTTGACGAAAATATCCGCCTGATAGCGGACAGAATAGGCGATTTGCACCCTCAGGTCCATACGATAACGGATTTCTGGGACTGGATACGGCATGGAGACCCGATACTTTTTAATTTCCTCAGATACGGTTATCCGATTTACGACGCCGGCTTCTTAAAACCTACACAGCGTCTTTTGGAGGCTGGAAGAATAACGCCTTCGCAGGAGGCGATAAGATTATATTCAAAAATCGCGCCGAAGAACCTTGAAAAGGCTGAAAATTATATACGCGCCGCGATGATACGGTATTACGATGCTATGACCGCGTCGGCGCAGGCGGTTTCAATGTTAGCGTACAAACACCAGCCTGAACCGCGTGAAATTCCTTCTGTGCTGGAACGCATGGTAAAGGAAAATAAAGTCGATCAGAAATACGTGGACTATTATGTGCATGCGTTCCAGATGTGGAAAAAAATAGACCACAAAGAAATAAAAAATATACCCGGAGACATACTGGATAAACAAAGGTTGGAAGCGGGCGAGTTCGTGGATACCATGAATAAATTCCTCAAGGGATACGCGGAGGAGTGAAGTGAAAATAAAAACAATACCGAAAAAGAAGTCGATAAAGGATATCGCACGCAAGCGCAGGGCGGACATGGTCAAGGTCCTTACGCAAAAAATACTGGATAAGTTCGGCAAATACGTGAAGTGCGTTGTTTTAGTCGGTTCCGTTGCGCGCGACGAATTTAGGAGCAATTCGGACATAGACATGTTTTTAGTAATAGACGATACGAAAGTGAATTTTACACCGGAAGAAAAACGGCGGATCGACGTGGAAATAGACATAGCCGCACAGGAAATAAACAAGGATATTATCGTACAGCCCGCATACACGCTGACGGAATTTTGGGACATGGTACGCACGTCGCACCCACTGATCTATAATTTTATCCGCGACGGCATACCAGTTTACGACACGGGATTTTTCATGCCTATTAAGCGCCTTCTTGAGCTTGGCCGCATACCGGCCACAAAGGAAGCCGCAGACGCGCTTTTGGACAAGGCGCCGAAACGGTTGCGCAGGATCAACGAAGTTAAGTTGTACATGGTCGCGGAGGATTGTTACTATTCCATGCTGGACATGACGCAAGCCGTTTTAATGTCTCTTGGATTTGCGCCGCCTTCTCCGGGGCGCGCGGCGGAAGAGTTTCGCAAACACCTGGTCGATACGAAAATCATTGACGGCAAATATGCAGACTGGTTAGACGAGATAAACCAGTTCCGAAAGGACGTTGAACATAAAAAAATAAACGACATTAAAGGCGCGGATTTGGACGAATGGGTCAGGAAGGCCGACGAATTTGTCAATAAGATGCTGCAGATAGCCGACGCGCTGGAGTTGAAGAAGAAGGAAAGGATAGTTGAAAAAAGCTACGACGTGATGACAAAGGCCATATCGGCTGCGTTGAAATCCGTGAACAAATTGCCGGACGACCAGGCGGAAATACCCGAAGCGTTCAAAAAACATCTGGTAGACGAAGGTTTGGTGGAAAGGCATTACGCGGACATTTTCAGCCACCTGGGTGAAATGAGGAAAATGGTCCGCGAAGGCAAGATAAAGGAATTGTCTGACAAGGAAATATATTCAAACCGCGAATATGTGAGGAAATTTATCCACCATATCGGGAAAATAGTGAAGGACGAGGAAGCGGAGCAGTAATTTAATCCTGCCGCCACAAAACGTTTTATGAAAACTTCCAAAGAAGGGTTAGTTACATTACACCTGCCGGACAGCCGAAAAGAAGTTTTTTACAATCCTGACATGGAATTATCGAGGGACATATCAGTCGCTTTTTTGCAGGCACTCGGGCTGGAAAAACCCGTTGTGTGCGATCTGTTATCAGCAGCGGGGGCGCGCGCAGTGCGCTATGCCAAAGAAACCGGCGCCGAGACCGTAATTGCGAATGATGCAAGCCCTGATGCACTGGTTTACATCAAAAAAAACTCAGCCGCCAACAAAGTGGAAGATAAAATTATTCCTTCCCATTCCGGGGCCAATGAATTGTTAAATTCGCGCGCAAAACAATTTGATTTTATAGACATAGACCCGTTCGGATCCCCGGCCCATTTTTTGGACGCGCTCGCGAAATCTGCAAAGCCAAATTCGTATCTGGGCGTTACAGCCACGGACTGCGGGGCGCTTTCAGGCATTTTTCCAAAAACATGCGCGGAAAGATACGGGATTAGACTGGAAAGAACGGAATGTTTCAAGGAAATCGGCGTTCGCAACTTAATCGGAGTCGTCGCTTCTAAACTGGAGAAAGAAAAACTTTTTATCGTGCCGTTGATGTCCCATGCGACCGAACATTACATACGGGTGTTCTTGAAAATCGCCCCGGAAGGGAAAAATTTATCCGGTTATTTTTACCATTGCAAAAAATGCAATTATTGCATATTTGAAAAAAATGTCAAATGCGGCCATGATGTTGCGAAATTGGGCCCGGTTTGGGCGGGCGAATTATACGACAAGCGATTATGTTTCAAGATATTGGATAAATTAAAGCAGCCCTATTTCAAAAAATCCAGCGTTGCGAGGCGCATGATTTTGTCCATCATATCAGAATCAAAAGAGCCGTTTTATTATAACATACATAAAATATCCGAGCGCCTTTCCAAAAATACTCCGCCATTGGGCGAAGTTATCGGCCAATTGCGCAAAGCGGGATTCAAAACAACAAGGACGCAATTCAACGACACTTCGATTAAAACGGGCGCCGGAAAGACTGACATAGAAAAGGTTATCCGGATTTTAGATAAACGACGATCGCAGAAACCAAAAGCATAAACGACATCCAGAATGCGCCTATGTCCGGGACGTTTTGCGTGTTTACCAAAGACCGTATGCCGAATGATACGTTGTCTTCGTTGTTGTTGACGTTTACAGTAGTTATGTTGAAACCAATTTCATTGCTGCGCACAATAAGGCCTTTTACCGTTATTTCTGCGAGGGCGGACCCGGACGCGGGCACGAAAACCGTGGGCGTTGTTGCCACAAGAGACAATTCCGGCGTGAAGTTTGGATAATATGTTATTTTGTAAGTTTTTGCGACGGGTGCGGAGTTAATGATTTTTGCCTGCACTATTGTGCTTGCGTCCAAAGGCACTAATACCAAGGTGACCTTGTTGGCATCTATCACGCATGAATTTGCACAGAAATCTTCCACCTGCGGATAAAGGCCGCCGTTGAAAAGCTTTCCGAGAGTGCTGTTAAACCAGCCGGACGCAAACCCGATAAAGGTTATTGCACCCAGAAGAAACATGACAATTGCGATAACGCTGGTGTCGCCTTTCCTGTGATAGCTGTGCATATAGAGTTTACCGGTTCAAAACTGATAAATGTCGAAATTATCGCATCGGAATAAAAATTAAACGCCCGGCCAATCTTTAAAAGGGAAGTTTTACATTAAATAATAAAGAAGTAATTGGAGGAAACAAAATGTTTGGAATTTTCAAGAAAGGTGCAAAAAAGTCCAGTCCTGCCAAAAAATCCGGCGGTAAGAAAGCTTTCGGCGGATTTTCCATAAACTTTGCAGGTCGCAAAGAAACGTTGGAACAGGTTTTCGGCTCGAAACCGATCGGTCCCAGTGAAATGACCAAAAGGATCTGGAAATTTGTCAAAAACAAAAGGCTAGGCTCAAAATAAAGCCGGCCAATTTTTATTTTTTTATATCTTTTAAATTCCCGTTTTTTTTGATTATGCGTACAACATGGCCAAACGGATGTAAATTTTAGTTACCTTAAAAATATTTTTTTTGATTTTTTATTGCCCGCTCATTGTTTCGATATTCTTTTCTACTTCTTCCTCAATGCCGAGCTTGTTTACGATCTCCTTGTATCTGTTTCTAATTGTGACCTCAGTTACGCCAACGACATCCGCGACTTCGCGTTGTGTGCGTCGTTCACCGCACAATACGGCTGCGATGTACAAAGCAGCTGCGGCAACTCCAGTAGGGCCTTTGCCCGATGTTACGTCAAATTTGCCGGCCTTTTCCAGCACTTCGACAGCTTTAGCCTGCACCTTGTCGTTTAAGTTGAGCATCGAAGCGAAACGTGGGATGTAATCCTGCGGCTTTGCCGGCAATATCCTGATTCCTATTTCGCGTGAAACGTAACGGTAAGTTTTTCCGATCTCGCGTTTCTCGACGCCGGAAGCTTCCGCGATTTCATCGAGCGTGCGAGGCGTGTTGTATTCGCGGCACATCGCGTACATCAAGGCCGCGATTACGGATTCCATAGAGCGGCCGCGGACCAAGCCTTTGTCAACAGCCTGTTCGTACAATTGGGCCACTTGTTCATGCACGCTTTTGGATAATCCTAAAAATGAAACCAACCTTTGCAATTCGGACAGGGCGTAAGATAAATTGCGGTCTTTGCTTTCTATCAGCCTTTTGTGCCATTTCTGCAGCCTGTAATATTGGGCCCGTTTCTTTGTTGAGACTTTAAACAGTTCTCCCGGCCCCTTTCCGATTTCCGTGGTCATGCCTTTGTCGTGTTTAGTGTGCGTCAACGGTGCGCCCGTTCTTGCACGCTTTGACCTTTGTTCTTCGTCGAACGCGCGCCATTCCTGGGTCATGTCAATCATCGATTCCTTGATAACGAGTCCGCATTTCATGCAAACCAGTTCCGCGCGGCTTGCATCTTCTGATACGCGCTTAGAACCGCATTCCGGGCAGACGAATTCCTTTTTCTTTTCCTCTTTTTTGACCATTGAAACACCATTTTGACGTCCAAAACGTCAGCTAAATACTGTTCGTAGTCAAGCATTTAAAGGTATCGGCGTTTATAAGGCCTGAAATTTTGCGACAAAGAATCCGACGGCAATTTTTACCAACGTATATAAATCAGGTTTTTCATAACCATTTTTATGACAGGATCTTTTCCTTCGGCCCCCTTAGAACGGATAGCGAGAAAAGCGGGCGCGGAGCGCGTTTCTTTGTCGGCCGTTAATGCGTTAAACGAAGTTTTAACAGAAATTGCGGAGCAAATAGCCCGGGAAGCGATTGCAGCGGCCAATCACGCGGGCCGTGTCACGGTAAAACGTGAAGATATCAAACTAGCTTCTAGATAAATTGTTTTTGTTTTTATTCGTTGAAAGAATTTAAACGTGCGATGAGCATATCTTGTATTGATTTAAACTTTCTAAAAAGTTTAACCAAAAGATGATGGAATGGCCGACACTACAACCGCTTCTGTAAAACACCTCAAGCCCGGGCAATTTGTTCTTATTGACGGCGAGGTCTGCAAAGTAGGCAGTATAGACATTTCCAAATCCGGTAAACATGGTTCCGCGAAAGCGAGAATGGAAGCCAACGGAGTTTTCGACGGAAGACGCCGTTCGGTTGTTAAACCAGCAGATTCTGAGATCGATGTACCAATAATTTTGAAAAAGATGGCGCAGGTTTTGGCAATAAGCGGTAATACGGCGCAGCTAATGGACATGGTGGATTATTCGCAGTTTGATGCGGAGATCCCCGAAGAGTTGAAATCCGAATTAAAAGAAGGCGGCGAAGTGATGTACTGGGAAGTTGTGGGCAAAAAAATATTGAGAGAAGCCAAAGACAAAGATTAGTCTTTTATAGCGCTTCAGTTTTATTTTTTCGTATGTTCGTGCATGGCTGTTTGAATGATATTATTTCAGATTATCAATAAATGAACACTAAGGTTGATGTATACAACAGAGGTAAAATAAGAGTATGAAAAAAATTAATGGCAATAAAAAGGAGTTGTCACCAGAACAACGTGAAGAACTACTCAGAGCATTGAAACCCCGTTTTGAGAAAAACACGAACCGTCATAAAGATCATGCATGGGCGCAA
>CAYZCD010000011.1:0-24771 GCA_964476825.1 uncultured archaeon | reverse complement strand
TGGGGTTTGAAAAAACAATTTGGTAGTAATCCGTGTTCAAATCACGGTTTCCCCAATGGACTTCAATATAAATATGGCAAGAAAGAAGATATTTGTTAAGTGATAGAAATGCAGAGACTGGTAAGCGTGCCGAAATCGGATCTGGAAAGTCTGGAATCTACCGTGGAAACCCTGCAGAATAAAACAGTAATGGAGCAGTTGGAAAAAAGCGAGCGGGATATAAAAGAAGGAAGAACCAGAAACATAGACAAATTTATCAAGGAATTAGAAAAAGGTTAGTAATATTCTATCGCTTCGTCTTTGTGAAGTATTGCCTTTAGTATAACTTTCTTCTCTACATGATTAATTTCATACCAAACTCTAAAAGGCCCTATTCTTATTTGCCATATTCCGTGTAATCTGCTTCTCAACGGCTTTCCATATTCCGGATTTTCCTTTAGCCTCTCTTTTATCTTTTTCAGCCATGCTACTTTATCCCTATGCTTCTTTTCAAACTCTTTTTCAAAAGTTTCTGTTGTCTCAACACTATAAACCATAGGATCAAATTAGTTCTCATCAAATAAATAAAAACGTCTATTGCCAACAACTCTTCAGTATAATTTTATATTACTTTGACAAAAGTATATCATGAGATACGGAATCTTCGGGCTCGTTGGACCTGCAATAGCGTATGCATCGATATTCCTTTCCATATCACTTACGCCTTCATTCGACTGGAGCACCGGCGCGCTTAGCGACCTTGGAATAGGCGACGCGGCGGTAATATTCAATGCGGGAATGGTAACTGCCGGCGCGCTGGTTTTTGTATTTTCAATCAGACTGTTGAGCGCCATGGGTAAAAGGCTGCAGGGGAAGGCTGGGTGCATATTAATTATGTTGTCGTCCGCAAACCTGGCATTGACGGGCATTTTCACGGAAAACAGCGAGCCTTTGCACATGGTCGTGTCGAGCTTGTTCTTCCTGTTGGCAATCCTCGGATCTTTTTTGGTCGGGTTGGAATTCATCTATAAAAAAGAAAAACGGTTGGGAGCAACGATAATCGTTTGCTCAATAATTTCTGCAGCCGCATATATTTCTCCGATACCGTTCGCGTTCCAGGAGCTGTTTTCATCCTTGGCGATATTCACATGGATTGCGCTATTGAGCGCCAACTAAAAAACGCAGCGCAAGAACCGCCAATACGGCAGCGGTTATCTTGGGCAAGTAAGGTTGTATGTTCGAAAATCTGTGCTCGAATAGGCCGAAACTTCTATACGCTAACAATGTGATGCCTACCATGGAGAATATTACCGCCAGCGAATATGAGGCCATTAACAAAACCGGATTTAAACCGCCGACTGCGAGGCCCAGCAGCATGAACTCTTCCTCGTGGGCAAAGCCCAGAACCAAAGCGATCCAGGCGAGGTTAGCAAGTCCCGCCTTGGCAGCGGTTTTTATTTTTTTCTCACGCACAGGCTTTTCGCGCCACATTTTAAACGCGACGGCCAGCAGCATTGCGGCCGAAATGTATCGGAACATGCTGGAAGAAAAATCGACGGCCGTGTTTGCCAGGAGATAAACGCCGACTACAGCAAAGGACGAGATTAAATGGCCCAAGCCAAGAATCAGCGCGCTTGTACCTGCGTAAATTGAGGAGTGTTTTCCTTTTTTTGAAAGCAGCACAGCCAGCGGCCATCCGTGGCCCGGTTCCAGCCCATGAACCAAACCTGTGACAGCGACTGCTATATAAGATCCTGCCAGCCCGTCGACCATAAGACTAGATACGTCCGCCTGGAATTAATAACATTTATTTTCCGCTAAACAAAACCCCGTAAATCTCCCTTAACCGCTTTTCCAAATATTCCGGTCTGTTGCCGTTTTGTTTGTTCCGGATTGAACCATAAACCACATTTTCAAACAAGTCGGCCATCCTGTTAAAATGAGATCGCACGGCTTTGGGCATGTGCCCGACCTTTTCGTGGATATTTTCAGTCTTCGACAGCATTAACCTTGGTTTATTGGGCATATGTAAATATGGAGGCAAAGGCGTTCCGTCTAACGCCCGGCCCGCTCTTGTGTAAATGAATGTCGTGCCGTTTCCGAAAACTGAAGAATACATAGTATCAAAATGCCTCTCGTCAAACTCCATACCCGCGTGTTTCCAGCCAACTTTCACGGATTTGCGTTGTGAGCGGAAAAATTCCATGTCCGCCAGTTGCATTCTTTCGTAGCTGTTGCCTGGGAAATTGCCGGAAAGGATCTGCTGATGCCGCGGTTCTCTCGCAATCTCGGACCCGAGGTATATTTCCCAATTTTTGAAATTTAATTTT
Source organism: uncultured archaeon (assembly GCA_964476825.1). Classification (GTDB taxonomy): domain Archaea; phylum Aenigmatarchaeota; class Aenigmatarchaeia; order JACPZZ01; family JACPZZ01; genus JACPZZ01. The sequence continues at coordinate 22,462 of CAYZCD010000011.1, read as the reverse complement.
TCCAGAGAACGGAACAAAAATTCCCTTCTTGTTTTAGCTATTTCGTCAATCTCAGCCTCGGAAAAACCGTTCGTTTTAGCATGTTCGTCCGCGATTAACGTGGTTGCTGTTTCTAAATCCAATTCCCTTTTCGTCAATTCAGCTCCAAGTATTAACATCATGACATCAAACGGCAGCTCGTCTGTTAAACCGTGTTTGTTGGATAAACCGATCCCGAAATAATTCCCAATCGCATTTTGTGGCTCGCTGCCTTCGGAAAATCCGTCAAATACGGGCTCCTCTTCCACGATTTTTTTTATTTCGTCGTCGGACATTCAATCGCCCCCGTTAATCATTTTGACGGTCGAATTGGCCAATACGTCCATCGTATCCATCAACGGCAGCGGCGAATCTTCCTGTTTTAACAGCAACTGCAAATCCGTGCATCCGAGAATGATTTCTTCCGCGCCTTTGCGTTTCAAATCATCAACCATCACCAACAATTCCGTTTTCAATCCGTCCGACTTGACTCCGGTTAAAATTAAATGGATTATCTGCGACAGCCTTGCCATATCTATTTCAGAAGGTTTGACTACAGTTATGCCGTTTTTATCCAGCGCAGTATCGTATATTTTTTCCCGGAATGTTTTTAACGTGGCCAGCAAGCCGACTTTATTTAATTTTCTTTTCTTCGCTTCGGCCGCAATCTCTTCAATTATGCTAATCACAGGTTTTTTCGAAGTCTTCCTCAGGTCTTCTATGAAAATATGCAGGGTGTTGCACGGCAATACAATGAAGTCCACTTTATCCTCTATAGTCCGCACGCTGTCAGCGAGTATCGGGAGAAATTTTTCCAAATTATTGGCATTTTTTACAGCATCTTCTTCCAGGTCAAAAGGCACGGGAGAGTTGTGTATAACCATGTTAGGGTGTGAATCGTTCACCGACCGGTTTTTGTTAACTACGGAAACGTAAAACTCAGCTGTTGTTTCCGGACCGAATCCGCCTAACACGCCAGCGATTCTCATTCAGGCTCACCTATGAGTTTTAGAATTTCTTTGCCCGCTTCTGTTAGCGAAACGGGTTTCGAGTTTTCAAACGCTATCAAATCCAACTTTTTTAATATCTTGCAATTTAATTTTACCGTAGATACGGGTATGCCAAATTCCGAAGACACGGAATTTGTGACAGCGGTCACAGTCTTCGTAGAATTTCTCGAAATGTTGGACAGAAGTATGATCTGGTTTTTATTGAGGGCCCTAAGCAAAACCTTTCTTATGCTGGAACGGCCGTCCGATATTGGAGGCCGCCCCTCCATTGGCCACTTTTCACCGTTTTCTCGCTCATTTTATCACTTCAGTTAATTGAAACCCCGCGCATATAAACAAGACGGACAGCCGGACATGACCGGATGGTTTAAAAAAAATTCATTTTAGTTGGAACGGTCGAGACATTTTTCTTTCCGAGGTTACATAAACCTCTTGAGAAAACTTTCCGGCACGGTTGTTATCTGCGTTCGATAATTTAATTTGCCTTCGGCTTCCCTTATTTTGGCTTCTTTGTGTTCGTTGTTCGGATGCGAGCTCCATAAATAGCCGATAACCAACGTGCCCATTTGCGACGGTTGGACATCCACGGCGTCAAATAAACTTGCAACTTCGGCACCCATATCGTCTGCCAGGGCCTTCGCAGCGACATAATTTTTTTGGTTTTGGGGTTCACGGAAAATGTCCGTTAACCTCCTGTAGAGAACTGGAACTCCTCCGTTCCTTAGTATTTTTGGAAGCATGTACGAATCGACAGCGCCGATGACACTGTTAACTCCGGCTATCACCGGGCCGGAAAAACTTCTGAGCATTTTAAGATAATTGTCGCCCGTTTCTCCCCTCCCATGTCTCATTATCAAATTTCCCGCATCGTGTGCGGCTTGGACGCTTAAAACGCCTTCGTTCCACGGGTAAAATTTTGCATCGGCTTCGCCCGTCGTATAAGATGATGTGTCTAAGCGCGACCCTTTTCTGGGATACAGAAAAATGTATTTGTCGCTCAAAACTATTTCGCCTGCCATTTGGTCGATAAACGCGGGCGAAGGTAATTTAACAGGTTTGAATTTGTCGGTTCCCAATTCGCGGTTTATCCTTCTGGTGCGTTCATTTTCAGCATCAAGCATGTCATCCGAGCTTAAAACTCGCACATGAACATCAAGATAACCGCCCCAATGCAAACTTGCCGCAGTTACAGCCGATCCCGCGACCATTTGCACTTTTTTCCGCATCGCTGATATCGCCGTGTTCGACCAAACCAGCGTAAAGTTCGTTCACGGCCCGTACATAGAGTTCCAAATCCGGACTAAGTAACCTGTCCAATCTTCCGGCTGTGAGTTTGTCAGCTATATTTCTAACCACGACACGGTCGTCTTCTATGGCTTGGGAAGGAGTCGCAACCCTTCCCCTGCAAAATGTGAATTGTTTCAGAGACCGTTCCGTAGTCATAGGTTTGTAATGGGCAGTGAATTATTAATACGTACCTAAGCGGTCATTCCGGGTTTTGGCGAATGTGTGATCAAACTAGGTACGGCTTAGAGCCGCAAGGCCGGCGAAGTCTAATTTTTTACCTAAATATTTTGCGCTTTCAGCCGATCGCACCGCAGCTTGTGCGGACAAGAGCGTGATTCTTGTTGCGTTGTATTAGTCACTTACTGCCGCGGTATATTGTTCGCGGCCCACTGCAATTTCAATCATGTCTTTAGGCGAATTGCTGTACGCTTTTCTGGCGGCTTCAACTAACAAGTGTTTTGTTTCATCACTATGTTCCAATTCATTGTAAAATTTTACCGCTTCGGTTGCGAGCACAGCTTCCGGCTGGACCACATTTTTTCTTATATCTCCCCGCAACAGTTCTTTTTTCATTGCTGTGTGGTCACCGGCCAGCCACATTTTTGCATGTGCCCGCCCTTCGTCATCATTGTAAACTTCCATCGCGCAGAGCATTGCAAACCTGACGCACTGTATTATTGGTACGCTGGTGCGTACCTCTTTTATGGTCCGAAGCTCTCTGGCGTGTGCTCTTATTCCGAGCGAATCCATGTGGATTTCGTCTTCAGTCTCCGCTTCCCATAAATTGTAGGCGTATTGTGAGAAAGCCGGGTCGAATAGTTCTGCTAACACCTTGTCGGTATATGCGGGAAATCCTCCTTTTCGAGAATGTGAAAAACCAATTCCCCATCTAGGCGACAGAAATTCCGCGTTTGGGCCCCTCATCCGGCCCTGTTCGTCCGTGTGAATGTATAATTTAGTTGCAGCCGTAATTATCCCTGTAGTTTGATATAGATTTAATTGTGTGCAAAATTTATTATAGCCCTTTTTATAACTTAGCACCATCTTCCGGTGAAAAAATGTTTAACCGAAGCAACGCGGTATAAAATGCTTTCTATCGGCGCGAATTCGTTCTGTATCGTGTTATCGACGTCCAAATAATCCCCATCCTGGTATTTCTTCATCATGAACTCGAATAATTTATCCCCAAGCGTGGACATTAAAAACCTGCGCGCAGCGGACGATTTTAATTCCTTCAGGAACGCCCGTTTCCAACCCTCGTCGTAACTTGTGTTGTTCGCAATCGCCTCAGCCGCTAATTTACCCGACTCAAGCGCGTATTTTATTCCCGTCCCGACGGACGCGTCCTGGAAGCCTGCAGCTTCGCCTACGTACATTCTTCCATCTGTTATCGCTGTGCGCGGTATGTCAAAATTTGCCGTGCATCCGAAATACGACAGCGGTTCTTTGCCTCCGGTAATATCGCTTAAAAATTTCTTTTCCTCGATAGCTTTTAACGTAAGCTTTCTAAGCACGGTCGAATATGGCGAGAGCGCGCAGTTTATTATTTCAACCCGGTCCTTGGAAATCGGTATGACATACAAATAACAGCCTTTGGGCGAATATTTGTCGTCGAACATAACAAGCATCCTGTCCCGGTCGAATGTTGAATTTTCAAAGATCATGCCGACGGCCAGCGCGTCGCATCTTTTTCGCCCGGTCGCGATTATGTCCGCGTCGCTTTCTTTTTTCTTTGCGTTGAACTCGAACCTGACTCCCAATTTATCCGCATACTCGTACATGTCATGTTCTATGGAATTATCCCCGCCCCGTATTACCAGTTGCCCCACTTGTCTCGCCTTCAAATCTATTTCCCGTTTTGGCGTGCAGAAAGTAATATTGGGGAACCCGCGTCCTTTCGGTTTTATATCGATGTTCAAAGATTTCAAATACTGCGCAGGATCCACGACGCCCGCGATGCCTTGCATATCCTCGTGCGGAGAACTAACTCGCCCTTTCTGCTCGTAAACTACGACATCGCGGCCCAATTTCCTGAGGTTTATCGCGGCCGATAGCCCGGAAATGCCTGCTCCAAGAATTCGTATTTCGTCCATTTTACAACCTTAATATAAACGAATTTTGCATTTTAATAGTTTGCATTTGATTTCTATTGATGAAAAAACCTCTGACCGTTGTCAGGATTAACCAAGATTATGATGCGCAATTGCTTGAGGAGCTCGCAAGCGCGGCGATAGGACCGTTCAACGGCGTTTTCGAATTTGATGGGGTCTCACATGATGTTGTGAAGGTAACATTCAACCCTCCGCTTGGTGGAGACGGTTTGTACGGCTGGGCAGCCGACGTAATAAGGCGGCGTTTTGTAATTTCAAACCCGAACGAATATGTTTTGCTCGTCATGCCGCACCCGATGACGAATGAAATCGGTGAACCCAATCCGGGTCTGGCAGGCGAAAATGTCGCGTTATTGTCGACGTCAGCGGAATATATGAATCCCGCCGATAGTAAAAAATTTTTACGGTACGCTTCCAAAGTCGCCGCGCACGAATTCGGCCACATGTTCCCTTTTGGATTGGAAAACCATGAACGGCCCGTACGCACGCGGGAAGGGAAAAATTGCCTGATGTATTCCGAACCGGGCGTAGATGAAAAAACTGCGCTCGACATGATGGGCGCCGGGTTTTGCAGCGGGTGCGATTATTCCATCCATGCCAAGAGTCGCACATTCGGCCTGTTAGGAACATTTCCCGCGTTAGGCACGATAAGAAAAGCGTACGAAAAAAATCAGTAGAATTTTATTTTCCAGACGCCATTTCGTAAATGGCTTTCAACGCAACAATAACAGCGGCCGGCGCGACAAACACGCCAACGTTTCTCAAGACGTTTTGTAATTGCGTTCCTATCAATGGAATCAAATCAACGTTAGCATTTCCGGCAGCGGCCAACGCGATAACAGCCACAAGGAAATGGGTCGTGTCTTTGTCGTTTACGTTAAGCAGTCCTACGATCGAACCTAACAAAACAAGCACAACCATGAGCAGCGGAGCATCCAATGAAAGCAATGAAACTAAAACGGCTATGGCCGCGCCAAGAATGAATGACCATGCCCCAAGCTTTTCGGAATCCATCAGTTTACACCTATTATATATTGCCTTTCAGGTCTTATAAACTTTTTTCGTTCATAGTTTGTGATGATGCTTCACGAACAAAATCGCCATGATGATTACAAATATCACGGTCAATACAAGTGAAATTACAATATCCTGCGGTGTTTTCGCCTCAACAGTTTTCTGATAGCCGACTATTGCAAATACGGACAGCCCGGGCGATTTAGCCTCGTAACCCGTCTTGATTTGTATGTCCCATTTGACAAATTCCGGTTTATTTGCGTCAATAAGTTCCGTGGGCAAATCGCGCCATTTGTCCCCTTCCAGCCGTTTTAATATCACGCGTTTGATGTCAACGCTGTTATTCAAAATCCACGAATTATCAACAGTGAATATGATCTTCACAGAAGATATGTCATCCGATGTCACATTTTCTTCTGTGAGTTTAAGGAATTTGTAAACAACGCCGGTTTCATTCGCGGATTGTATTCCCGGGTCATCCGCTACCGCGACTTTTATTTTTACCCCGTTAACCGTTGTGAACGTATTAACCGTTATTTCCGACAATGAAATTTCATCGTCTTCAAATTTGAATACCAGAGGTTTATTGCTCCCGCCCGATGCAACAGCTTCATTTTTGCCCAGCGTGGTCGTCGTTGTCGTCGTGGTTGTTGTTACAGAGCCTCCGCCACCGGATGAACCGCTTGAACTGCTTGAAGAGCTTGAAGAACTGCTACTGCTGCCAGAGCTGCTTCCGGAGTTTGAAATGCTTCCGGATTTTGTCGTTGAGATCGAGACAGACCCTTTCGTCCCAGCCGCCGTTACTGTGTAGGAACACGCCGACGTGCTCATCGTGATTTGCCACGACGCCGAGCTCGCGGAATTGTGCGACAAAGATCCCAAACTCTTCGAAGACGTTTCGCCGGATTTCAGCGAGCAGCCTGAAAGTGAAATCGAAAGCGTTACGTCCAGGTTTCCGCCGACGAGCACGTTGCCGAATATTGTCACAGTGTCGCCGTTCGCTGCGGTCGAAGACGACGTCGTAGTAGTCAGCGATTTGAAATCGACGACGTTTATTGTTGTGTCCGCGGCGTACGTGTCGCTGACAGAATCTATCAGGACGGAATCAAAATTATTCAGCCCGGAACTGGTCGGGCGTATGTCGCTGAACGTTGCAGTAGTCGAGGCGCTGGAAGCTACAGTTGTTGAAAAGCCGGAAGCGGAATAACTGCTCGATTCGGTCCAGCTCCCGCGCGGCAACAGGGAGATTGAGCTGATGGATGCCGAGCTGCCGTCTGGGTTGTTTATCGTAGCCTGGCATATCATTGTCCCTCCATTCTGCACGTTAATCGTTCCAGTCTGCCCGGCGCAGGTGAACGCCGTAACCTGGAGTGATGCGCTTGCATACGCAGGCGACATTAACAAAACCAAAAACGCGAATAGTATTTTTTTATTCATTTTTCATCCCTACGAAGTTATGTTCACATAAAGCGTCCTGTTTGAAGAACCCCACGCGAAATTGGTTGTGTTTGTCGTTTGCGCGCATTTGACGTTCCATATGAAAGTGCCGTTTCTCATTGTTAATGAGAGGTTGTAGGAAGGAGCAACAACAAGAGACGTTGCCGATGCGTTAACAGCCCATGATCCGCTGGAGTTTGTGTACAAATCGCAGTTTGAAGTCGCGCCTGTGAAGTTGTATGTGAAATTCACAGCAGCCGAATTTTTAATCGCATTGTTCGCGGGGTTCAGCAGCGTGACGTTAACAGGCGAGGTGGTGTTTGTGGTAGTGTTGACCTTGAACACGGTTGCTGAGAAAACGTTGTTCCAGTCCGCGTCGTAGCACCATGAATAAACCGCGTAATGCTGCGCAGCCATGCCCGTCGTGGAAAAGTTGTATGTGTGTGTCGTCCCGCCGGTTTGGAAAGAGGAGTCGGACCATTTGTCAATCCATCGATTATAATTTGAAGAGCCGCTGAACAATGTGTTGTTGCATGTGAAGCCGTAAATCGGGTTTATAGTGTTTGTGCCGTTTCCGCAGTACCATGAATAGTAATTGTCATAGTTAACGGTTGAAACAGAACATGTTGAATCTTCAGTTGTCGTGGCATTGAAAAGGAACGAAGACGCGTTGATCGTGGAATTGAAAACCGGGCTGGCTATTGTGACATTCGGAGCGGTGTTGTCCTTAACCCAGAAATAGCCGGATTTCAACACAGACGTTCCTAAAGGTCCGGCCACATTGATCCTGACCACATGGTCGCCTCTTTGCCAGTTTCCGGACGGAGTTATTATTCTAAGTACGGCGCCGCTTGCGTTTATCTGGCTCGACAGCGAAGGCACAGACCCGATTATCTGCCACGTCGCGTTTACATAAGTCCTGCAATAATCGCTCCAGCAATTTGATCCCGACTCGGCGTACTCGACTTTTGTTATGTTGACAGCACGTCCGACGTAATTTGAGTCCATTGCCTGGACGCGCACGCTCGCATTCGCACCAAACCCGGTATAATAAGACCAGATATTATTTTCATCGTAATTGGAGAATGATCCTGTGTACGGCTGCGTTACTTGGAACCATATGCTGCCCGCTGATATTTTTGAAGACTTGTCGTCCGGCGGTGTGAATGATAATTCCGGATAATGCCAGCCGTCCGTCCAGCCAGCGGCAGGAACGTGTATCGTCACGTTTTGCGTGCCCGTTATCTTGCATGAGCCGCTTGTAGCTGACGAGCAATTTCCCACCGTGAAATTGTACATGGTTTGTGTGGGCCAGGTCCATTCTGATACGGATGATATGTTGCCTGAAACTGCGGAGCTGTTTTTCGAACTTGTGATCGTAACGGGCACTGTAACATTGCTTGAGCTGCTTATAGAGTATTGGTTGTATGGAGTCCCGAGTGTAATTAGGAAAGGCATCGCCCTGAATGACAGCCACGCATCCTGCGTTGCGCCGGTATCGCTGTCTTCAATCGTTATCGTTAATGAATGGTAGCCGGAATTGGATAAACTCCATTTGTTGTTTGATGTAGCGCCCGACGCTGATATGTTTATCAAAGTTTGTCCCGTGAAATTGTGAGGCGTGTAATTTGTATAAGTCACGTAGCTGTTGCTCATCCCGTTCCACACGTTTTCAACTATTTTCTTTATCGAATAATTGCCCGTAAGAACTGTATTGCTTCTCCAGTCCGCATCATAAATGTAAAGGCTCGCCGTGACATTTGAATCGTAATCTATCTGATAATTCGCTGCAGACGCCTGCGCGCGGAACGGCTGCACAGTGAAATAGATGTAGCCTGTGGCTGTATCGCCCTCGTTTTCTCCGGAAGCGCTTTTTAATTTGACGTCGCCGTAGTACCAGCCCGACGGCCAGTTTCCGCTTAGCAATGTCACATTCAAATTCGCAGAGCCGTTTACATTTAATTTAGTATTTCCAGCAACGGTCACGTTTATTTGTTCCGGGTAATTGTATTCGATCGATTGCCAACTATTTCCGATTTGTCGTGAAGTCCTTATTACCATGTCGACGAAAGTTGTGTTGACATAATCCGTCGCCGAGTATGAGCCTTTCCAGCTTTTTGTTGTCGTGACGTTGAAGTAAGCGGGCTTGTTCGTTTTCATGCTGTAAACGTAATTTGTCCCGTTCTCATCCGTCGGTTGCGTCTGCACGGAGAACGATATCACATTGAAGCCTCCCCATCCCGTGTCCGTGCCGTTAATATCTAAAACAGCATTGTAATAACCGCTATCCCATTTTCCGCCTATCGGGTACAGGGTCATCACATAATTCGCGTAAGTGTTCGCGTTTGCGCTGTACATCCACGGGCTTGACTTGTTTACGCTTATCCCGACAACTCCGTATGAGCTCGAGTTAATTTCTTTCGGGGGCCATGAAACATATTGTTCTAACCGCTTCACAGTAACGCTGACATTGCCGCCGAGCGCTGTGCCGCCGTTATCGTTATAATCGCCCGCATTTGTTATCCTTACATAAAGGGAAACATTCTCGCGCGGGTTCACCGAATATTTGTAGTTGAAAGTGCTGCCCGATTTTTCGACTGGCGTAGAATATGCGTCCCACCTTTTTATCTCGAAATATATTTCGCCGTAATCCGATTCGCCTGAAGAGCTGTCCGTAGCTTTTATTAAAACGGAATATGATCCGATGTCCCACGACCCTTTCGACGCTCTGGTATGTTCAATTGTGAATGTGCCCGTGCCTGATGTTATATTAGATGCATTCACGCCCGTCGTATTATACGGGTATTCAACCGGCGGCCACACCCATTCGCCGTTCTTGCCGTTGTATTGCACTTTCTGTATTGTAGCAGAGCCCGTTAATCCGCCGGATCCGTAATTGCTCCACCAGCTTGTTCCCGGGTTGTAAAGGTTTACGGTGAATGTGATGTTGCTTTGTGGTTTATTGGCCCATGTAGTGGGATAACCGTAAATGAAAAAGCTGCGCGACTCGAAAACGCCGACTACTTTGTCCGATGTCTGGAGATCCTGCCCGACCACGCTGAACTCGACTATGTTCCTGCCGTTTTCCCATTTGTTCAGCGGTTGTAATGTGCACGTGTACGCGCCTTGGTTGTCATCGGCCTTGCATATTGATTGAGTCGTATTCAGGCTTATGGACACGCCAGAAATCGCGTTGGTCACTTTCTCGACAGTTATTGTGGCATTCGTAACAACCTGCTGGCGGGTTGTATCTATCGAACAGGCTGATCCCATGCCGAAGTTTGTCGAGTTTCCTGCGGACGATGAATTGGCGCGTCCTGTCGGGTTGTTGGCCTGCACAGCTTTCAATTCGAAATAAATTGTGTCGGTTGTTTTGTACTGCCATGTGTAAAAACTGGTCGAAGAATCCACGGAACCGGCCGTGCTCTTTGCGACTGCGCACACATCGTACGGATTGATTATGAATCTCGTGCTTGCCGTGGCAGAGTTTGAATTGGCGGATATCTTTACAATGTACATTCCTCCGACTTTTGGCGGGTCTATTTTTAATTTTTGCGCGCTTGCATTCCACGCCCATTGGAACGTGTTATCCGTGACGTTGATTGAAAACCAAGTCGTGTTGGTGTAATTCAAACTCGTGCCGTTCTCAAATTTTATGCTGGTTATTGAAACGTCCGTCAAGTTGACGGAAGAGGTCGTGTTACCGGATATGACCGATAAATAAACCGGTTCTGTGGTGCCGAATAAATCTTTCTGCTCGCCCGTTTCTGTAGTTGATAACGCAGAAACAGTCATGGACGTAACCGTTACCCTTCGCTCATTTGTTTGCGTGTCGCTGCTGTGGTTCAATGAAACGGAAACTATATAATGCCCGCTCGCGGAAGGCGAGGTCAGGTTGAATTTGTAACATCCTGATCCGCCGCAAGTTGCGTTCCATGTAACGTTGCCCGTTTGCAATAGCGAACCGACTGTATTGCGCAGGGTTATGTTGAATTGTGTGAAATTTAATCCGGTAATTATGCTGCCGTTCTGCCTGTCCTTCGGATATATTTCAAAATTTAAGTTCCTGTCCGGGAACGCGACGTATTCATACTCAAATCCCGACCCGGCCGAAGCTTTGTAAAACGACACGGTCCAGTCCCTCACCTGGAAAAATGCGGTTCCGGACCTCGTTTGCCCCGAACTGTCGTAAACAACAACGGACGCGAAGTAGTTGCCCGTTGTGAAATTGTTGTTTATCGTGAACGTGAATTTGTTGGCGTATGAATTATTCGCCTCAAGCGTGGTGGTGGTTATGACTGTAGCAGAGTTGCTGTTGGAATCGTATATTGTGCCGTTGAAAGTGTATGTTGAACTGGGGACCGAACCGTTCAGGTCGACGTTCACGTAAACCGATGCGTCTTCTCCGGTCCGGAAAATTTCCTTGTAACTTTGCCCAATCCCGTCTTTCATGTAAACCTGTATGTTGAATGGTATGACATAGAACAGGCTCGTGCCGAGGAAGTTGTTGGCTTCCAGTATGTATTTTCCTGGCGACGAAGGCGCGTTAAACGCTACCGCGCAATCCCCGTTGCTTCCGGTAGTGCAGTTAAACTGGCTTAGCACAGACAAATCTGCCGATCTCAGGGTTCCGTTCAGGGAAACATTCGATACGGGGACCTTGCTGCCGCCGTTGCGCTTTATCGCTTCCAGGAAAACTTGCACGGGCTCTGCTGCGTAAAACTTTGACTTTGAAGGCCTTATCGATATCTCGTCTATCGACTGGCTCAAAACCACGAACGGTATTTTGTTGTGCCATTTTACACTATCGGGATCCGAGTAAGAAGCCTCTATGTAATACGTCCCGGTGGAGCTCGGGGCATTCACGGTTTGCTCAGTCAGCGCATTCGAACTGTTTGATTTGAACACCCCGTCGGAACTCGCGTTAATCGTATAGTTGCTGTTTAATGTGCCGGTGGAATTGCCGTAGACGGTTATATTGACGCTGGCATTCGCGACCGGAAAATACGAAGTGTCATTGGCGCTCAGGTTTGACTGATAGACAGACCCGAATAAAACCATCTGTTCGCTTGCAGAATATGCCGGCTTTTCCAAGGTCAGGCTTATCTTGCCTATGTACGAAGCGCTGGTGAAAAAAGGGGTAAGTAACAATGAAATAATAAAAAAACCCAGCGCTGATTTGGCACTATTCATCTAATTCTAATATAATATATTGTTTCAGCGCTTAAAAATAAGCATACGGGATAAATATCATGGAAAATTTGATTTACACCCTTGTCAGCAAAGGCGCCCACGAAAAATTCATTCACACCAGCACAATAGAACTTGCTAAGGAGTGCGGTATTTCGCAGCAGACGGCTTCACGGAAATTGATAGAGCTTGAGTCTGCGGGATTGATCGAAAGGAAAATCGGCCGCCACGGGCAATCGGTGCGATTGACGCAAAAAGCCATTTCTGAATTGAAAGGCGTCTACAAAAACATACGCACGATTTTTGAAAATAATGTTAAGGGAATTACTATCGAAGGCAAAGTATTTTCGGGCATGGGTGAAGGCGGATATTACATAGGAATGCCCGGTTACAGGAAGCAGTTCATACAAAAACTCGGCTTCGACCCTTTTCCGGGAACTTTAAACATAAAACTGGAAACGGAACGCGACATTAAAGCCAAGGCTGAACTGGAAAAAACACCTTCAATCAGCATAAGCGGCTTTAGCGACGACAAGCGCACATATGGCGGCGCAAGCTGCTACATGGCAGCCGTAAACAACGTCGAAGCGGCAATTCTCATGATCGAGCGCACGCACCACCCCACGGATGTGGTTGAAATCATTTCGCCGTTTAACCTGCGCAAAAAGTTGAAATTGAAGGACGGGAGTTTGATCAGGGTTAAAACTGTGTGAATTTCAACCCGAAAATGGGTAGCAAGCTATTTATTAGTAACAGTCTATGATTTGTTCGTGAAACCTTTTATGGGAAGCGTCGGGAAAAAATACAGGATCGGCGTCGTTGACACCACATTCGCGCGCGTTGATATGGCTTCGTTCGCGATAAAAGAGCTGGAAAAATACGGCGGCGTGGATATAGTCCGTTCCACAGTACCGGGAATGAAAGACCTTGCAGTTGAATGCAAGAAACTTTTGGACGGCGGTTGCGAAATATGTTTGGCCATAGCGATGGTTGGCGGGCATAAACTCGACGAGGCTTGCGCGCATGAAGCGAACATGGGAATTATGCACGCCCAATTGATGACGAACAAGCACATTCTTGGAGTTTTCGTACATGAAATCGAAACGGATGACGAAAAAGAGCTTTACAATATTTGCATTGACCGGGTTACGAAGCACGCACACAATGCGTATTTGATGCTAGCCAGCCCGGGGGAATTAATTAAAAACGCCGGTACGGGGAAACGCCAGGGCCGGGACGATGCGGGCCCGTTGGTGGTTAAATGAACATAGGCATAGTCACGGGCGAATTTAATCCTGAAATAACTTCGGTAATGGAGCTGCACGCGATTAAAACCGCGGAAAAACTGGGCGTGAACGTAATAAAATCGGTTAAAGTTCCGGGTTCTTTTGACATGCCGCTGGTTGTCAAAAAATTGCTTGGGCGCGGCGACATTGATGCGGTAATCACGTTGGGCGCGATCATAAAAGGCGACACAAAGCATGACGAAATAATAGGAAACACGGTTGCAATAAAACTCGCGGATTTATCCTTGTCGTTTGACAAGCCCGTCGCACTTGGAATAATCGGGCCCGGCGCCACGTGGGAGCAGGCAGAAAAACGCGCTGAAGAATATGCCGAACGCGCATTGGTTGCTGCGATAAAGCTTGTGGAAGAAATTGGAAAAATTTAGCGATTTGTATGATTAAAAACGAATTTTCATCAAAGGCGGCTCTCCCGACGAAATACGGAAATTTCTATATTTACGCTTTCAGGGAGCGCGGCAAGGAGCATGTCGCCCTTGTGAAAGGTGGGACGCGAGCAAAACCTGTTAACGTCAGGATACATTCGAAATGCCTTACCGGAGACACTCTGGGGTCGTTGCGATGCGATTGCGGCGAACAACTGGAGAAATCTTTGCGTTTCATAGGCAAGCGCGGAGGAATTTTAATTTATTTGGACCAGGAAGGCCGGGGTATAGGGTTGACTAATAAAATAAAGGCGTATTCGCTGCAGGACCTGGGGATGGATACTATCGAAGCCAACGAACACCTTGGATTCGACGCCGATATGCGCGATTACGGCGCTGCGATAAAAATCCTGAAGGCCCTGAAAATTTCCAGCATCGTGCTGATGACGAACAACCCAAAAAAACTGGGAGCGATATCCAAGGGCGGCATATTGGTGGAAAGGATGCCGTTGAAAACAAAACCCAACGAGTTCAACTCCGGTTACATGGACACAAAGAGGTTGAAATCCGGCCATTTGGTGTAATGATCTATTTTTATTTCTGGCGCGTGATAATGGTTTTAAAATGACAGACCAGCACACGGCCAAAGGGATGGCCGACGAATTATTTGTGGATTTGGCAACTCCAAAAGATGTGGCGGCGATAGCTGCAATGGACAGAGTAGCCTGGTCTTCGGGAAGAGAAACGGATGCGGATGAGCAGGAATTCCGCGAGAGGCAGGCCAACGACGGAATTTTTGTTACCAAAACCGGGGGAGGCAGAATTGTGGGATACGTCTCCGTTTTCAGGCCTTCGTGGGCAGACCCTGCCGCGCTTTGCGAAATTACGGAGCGTTGCACTGATAGGATAGTCGGGCAAGACCCGGAAGAAAGGTGGAAAATTTTGCGTGATATTTACGGCCTGCCGTCAAATTGGCACGAAGCCACGGGCAGCGGACGTCCTTTCGGCAAAAAAGGATTGAACAATCCCGGGGGTAAAGTGGCTTTCGGAATGGCTATAGTGACCGATCCTTATTATCGTGGAAGCGGAATTGTGGACAGCACGCTGTCCGCTTCGCTACGCGCATCGAGGCGCGCGGGAATAGAATGGTTTATCGCGTTCAGCAGGCTTCCCGCATACCGCAAATTCGCGCTAGAAAGTGGGGAAACACCCATTGACAAATATTTGATGGAGGGTGTACAATCGCCTGACGGAATGATGCCGCGCGATTACGGTTTCAGGTTCCATTGGAGAGGGGGCGCGCAGCCCGCGCGCACCGAAAGTGGAAGGATCGGATATGTTGGAGTACGGAACGTCAGGTACGGGGATCCTGAAAGCAACAATTCGGGGGTGTTCATAATAAACCCTCTTAAGTTCGATAGGTTTCCATTTGAGAAAATTGTGTCCCAGCCCGGCATTTGATTACGCTATCACAAAATCTTTGAAAAGTTCAAACGCTTTCGAAGCATCTTTCCTGTCTAAAACTATGATCGTGTCCGTATAACACGATATAAGCTCGCGTATGTTTATGTTCTTTGAAGCGAAGTACTGCGTTAAAAACGCTATCACGCCCGGCGTTTTTTCAAGCTTTTCCGGGCTGTTTATTATCAGCGCAACCAAATCCCTGAAAATTTTTATCCTTTTTGTTTCGTTTGCAGACAGTTTCGTTTGGTCCACGATGTAAATATTGTTGGTGGTTATTTCGCTGGCTATCAGCCGTTGTATGTTTAATTTGTCCTCTGATATCACGACAGCGGTGTTATCCTGCAAACTCATCCTGGAATTTTTTAACAGGTTGCGCACTTTATCCTCGTCATAACCGGTAAATTTGGCCGCATTCCCGCTCTCCCGGAGCAGCGCGACTTTGATAGTTTCAACATTACCGCCGAGTTCTTTCTGCATTTTCCTTGCCAATGCGGAATAGTTGACAAAACCGGCGGCTATCATGTTGGAAACAAAAGGGTGGTTTTCTATGTACGTCCTTACCTTGGAGTGTATTGTCCTATTTGGAACATTTTTTGTCATAAATGATACATTTGTGCAGGCATATATTTAAGCCTGTATTTTCAATAGGGTTGATTGATGAAAATGGATGTAAAATATATCAGCCAGTCATTGGGAACGAAGCCGTGGGTTAAGGCGTTTGCAATAATCGATCCTTCGACCAACGGGGCTGTTTATGCAACAGGCAGCAATGACGTATACACAGCCGAACATGCTAAATGCCTTATGGACCCTTCAAACAAACTCGTGGGAAGGGCCGGTAAATGGTCCACGGGCGTTTTCTGGGACGACGGAAAAGATAGGTTGGATATAGCCCTTGCGAGGGATGTCGGCGGCTATACGGTTATCGTAGAAGCCGAAATCGGGGACATGGATTCCAAAGAAGGAAAGAAGGGCGCGAAAAGCTTGGCTAACGCGGCCAAACATGCGCTGAAAACCGCGGGCATGTACCATGCGCTTTATGAGAATTGTTGATCCGCATGGTTAGGAAAGCCTCCGTCGACGATGTGCCCTCTATAAAATCCCTTATAGATTACTGGGCGGCCGAAGGCGAAGTCCTGCCGAGAAGCGTCGCTGAGATAAATAAACACCTTCCTGATTTTGTCGTCGAAGTTGAAGATGGCCGCGTAGTGGGTACGGCGTCCCTTGCAGTTTACGGCCATAACCTGGCGGAAATACGCAGCGTTTGCGTCGACAGGGATTATCAGAGCCGTGGAATAGGGAAACGTATCGTGGAAGCGGAAATGGGAGAAGCTGGGAATAGAAAAATAGGCAGGGTGTTCGTTTTAACAAGGAAGCCCGGCTATTTTTCAAAATTTGGTTTCGCGGCCGGCCCGGTGATAGCGCCGAAAATATACAAAGACTGTGTGACATGCCCGAAATATGGAAATGGGTGTGACGAGACCTATATGGAAAAAAGGCTCACGCCGAGACCAGCTGTTTAGCCTGTATAAAATCTTCCAGCATGGCCCGCGCAACGTCGTCGGAAAATTGTTCGGCCGGATGCTTGCAAAAATAAGCTGACGCCGCGGTGAGCGGGCCGGAAATTTTCCTGTCCAATGCAATTTTGCAGCAGCGTACCGCGTCGATAACAACTCCGGCAGAGTTTGGAGAATCTTCGACGGATAATCGCAATTCGAGTTCGACCGGTATGTTGCCGAAATTATGTCCTTCAATTCTGATGAATGCGATCTTATTGTCCTTTAACCATGGCACATAATCGCTTGGCCCGATGTGTATATTGTCGTCTTCAAGGCGCTTCGGTATGTTTGATTGCACGGATTCTGTTTTCGATATTTTTTTGCTTTTTAATCTGGAGCGGTCGAGCATATTGCGGAAATCCGTGTTGCCGCCCACGTTCAACTGGTACATGCGGTCGATCTTGACTCCGCGGTCTTCAAATAATTTTGCCAAAGTGCGGTTAACTATTGTGGCGCCTAACTGGCTTTTCACGTCATCCCCAATAACCGGCATGCCCGCTTTTGTAAATTTATCTGACCATTCTTTGTCGGAGGAAATGAAAACCGGCATGCAGTTTACGAATGCGCAGCCCGCATTGATCGAGGACTGGGCGTAAAACTTTGCAGCCTTTTCCGAGCCAACGGGCATGTAATTAACAAGCACGTCAGCTTTTGTGCTTTTTAAAATCCCGGCGACATCCGCATCTTTTTTATCGGAAATTACAAAGGAATTTTTTCCGTTCCCTTCCATGTGCTCGGCAACGCCGTCAAGCACAGGGCCTTTATCCACGTTTATTCCGAGATTTGGCACATCCGCGAACATTTTTGTGCAGTTAGGATCTGCAAAGATGGCCTCGCTCACATCGCGGCCCACTTTTCTCGCGTCTATATCAAATGCTGCTACGATCTCGATGTCGGATATTTTATAACTGCCGAGCACGTTGTGCATTAATCCCGGTATTGTTTCGTCGTTAGATTTTACGTTCTTGTAATAATACAAGCCCTGCACAAGAGAGGATGCGCAGTTTCCAACGCCCGCAATTGCGATTTTAACCGGCATAATATCGAATAATTATTGTGCGTTAACGTATTTAACTATTTTATGGCGGTATAATAGTATGCAACCCGCAGAAAGGCTGCGCAAATCGCTGACCGTGGATAATTTGTGGCAGTATATACTGAAGTCGCTGAAAAAACCGATGTACGCTTACGAAATTACGCGCGTCCTTAAGCCTTTGGACGTGAACATGGTTACCGTTTATGCGGTCCTTTACAGGCTTGAAGGCGCGGGATATGTGAAAAAAATATTTTCGCGTAAGGGGGCAGGCCCGCCGAGAAAATATTATATCGCAACCCCAAAAGGTGTAAAGGAGTTGTCAAGGGGGAAAAAAATATTGAAATACCATCTGGAATATTTATCCAAATAGTTTGAGCGCGTTCTTGCGAAGGATTTTTTCCAGGTCATCGCCGCAGGCAATTTTGGATATGATTTTTTTCCGGATTTCCGGGTCGCCTAACGGGTAATCTGAGCCGAAAACGAGCCTTTTGGCGCCCATTTCTTCATAAAGCCTTTGCGTAACCATCGGAGAACACAGAGAAAGGTCGGCCGAAAAATCATAGTTTTGCGAGATGTCTGCCAGTTTTTTCCAGTGTTCCCCGCCGCCGTGGCATACCACAATTTTCAGTTTGTAATCGTCCAGCAGCTTTTCAAGTTTATCGATTGCGCCAAATGTTTCATGGTGTTTCAGCGGATAAAATCCTATATGGATCAGCAGGGGGACTTTTTTCTTCGCGGCTGCGCCGAAAAATCCGGAATATCTGGCGGAATTGATATCAATCTTTTCTATTATCGGGTGTATCTTGTAGCCGTCAAACCCGCCGGGTTTGCATTTGGCGTTGTTATAATCGAAAAACTTGAGGCGGAAAACGTTTTTAATCCGTATATCCCTTAGGAAATTTTCGTCATTTTTGGAAAGCGGGACGAGGACGCAGCCCGATAGATTATTGTCGTGAAGGAATTTTTTTATGTCTAGCTTATAACCCGAAGCGCCTTTCATCACAATGTCGTGTATTATTTTATGTGAAAGTTTTAACCCGCCAAAAACGTTTAAATTTTCTGTTACGCTCCCAAAGGGAAAATCTCCGAGGTGTACGTGTGCATCTATCGGATTCACTTCTTAAGCCTCTTTAAAAGTTTTGCCGGGTTGCCGCCGACTATTGTGTACGGCTCCACGTCCTTAACAACAACAGAGCCGGCCGCGACTATCGAATTGCGGCCTATTTTTACTCCGGGCATTATCAGGCTGAACGCGCCGATTATCGCGCCTTCTCCAATTTCTATTTTTCCGTACCTGAACTCGCCTAACCTGTCCAGTTCGTGCGCAAGAAGTTTAGACTGTATCCCGATGACGGACTTGTCGGATATAATCACGTTTTCGGGGTATATGTTATCCAAGAAGACACCAGGCGCGATAAAAACACGTTTTCCTATTTTATAACCCAGTCTCCTGAGAAGCCAGTTCTTCAACTGGGGAATGAATGTGAACAGGTGAACTCCGGAAACCAAGCCGTAGCGCAACGCCATAGACACCCACCTGTGTTTAAAATCCCACGGGAGGTCTACAAACGGGCTGGCCTTTCCCTTATAGCGTATTTCTTTTAGCCTGCGCGACATAACTAATAATTAATAATACTCCCGAGTTATTATTAATAGCATGATAGATTATTTGCAATATTTTTTCATTTCGTCGCTTCTGCCGGTGGGGATAATTTACCGTGAAAGGAAGAACGCCGCCAAATATTGCTGGCTTGGGGTGTTTACAGTAGTTGCGGCCGCGTTGGCGGAACCTGTCGGAAAACTCGCCGGTTTCTGGGATTACAGCGCCGGCCCGTTATTATTCGGCGCCCATCTTTTGACGATACTCAATTATTTCAATTACATAATATTGGTGTATTTCATTTCAGAAAAAATTGCGGGAAGATTCTCTTGACCGACGTTGTTATTTTATGGTACGCGCTTCTGTTTTCGGAAATGCTGGCGGTTTCTTTCATTTCGTTCTACAGGGATGATTTGCGCCACATATATTTCGCAATAACAGGAGCCGTAATCGGCCGTATGTTCGACTGTTCCGCGGTATTTCTTGGTTTCTACAATTACAGTCCGGCATTGGATCCGGTGCACATCTGCGGGACGCCGATTACGGTGGCGTTTGCCGAAGGCATGGGCCTTTCAATAGTGATATTTGTTTTTGAATTCGTATCGAAAAGATTCAGAATAAAGTATTGAGTTTGCTTCAAAGAATGGAAAAATTTTAATTATCTCTTGAACCTTGCAATGTCTTTTATCGTATCTACGTGAGCCATGAACATGGCCCTGCAGCAATAATGTTCCATACCGAGGTCGTCCAAAACTTTTGCGACCTTTTCGCCGGTCTTGATGCGTTCGTTGTATTTTTCCCACAGCTGTCCCACGGGTTTTCCGCAGGTTAAGCAACGAATAGGAATCATCATTTTGTACCATTACTCCTTTAATTCTATCTCAATCTGTACGTTCTCGGGTATATTTACGCGCATTATCTGTCTCAGGGCGCGTTCGTTGGCGCCCACATCGACAATCCTTTTGTGGACGCGCATTTCCCATTTGTCAAAAGTAGCATTGCCGTGTCCTGTCCCGTCGCCACAAGGTGTTTTAAGGACACTGACGCGAAGTTTTTTGGTCGGCAATGGTATCGGCCCGGCTATTGAAACGCCCGTTTTTTCAGCTATCATTTTTATTTCCTTGCAAATTACGTCTAGCTGAGTCAGGTCCGTACTTGACAGTTTAATTCGTGCGACTTGCATGGTTCAACACATGGTTTGTTATAATAGTTTAAATACACATTGTTCCGGTCGGGCTTATAAGCTTTTTAGAAAAAGTCGGGCAGTTAAATTTCTAACTGTTTGAATAATTTCATGTCTTACGTCGGGCGTGTGGTTGGAGTAGGCGCCACGCAAGACGGAAACATTGTTCTTTTGTACGGTTTATCCGGCCGTTCGCAGTCTAGCAGATCGCGGATAGCAGTTGTTCACGGTAGCCGTGTGGCTATCGAACCTTATGGCGATATGACTCCGGAGCAGAAAGTTGAATCGTCAAGGCTTGTTTATGATGCGATAATGTCCAGCGCAACCAAAAGAGTCGGCGTGGTTAGCAACGGAAAGCAAACCGGTTCTATTTTAAGAGGTTATTTGAACTGGCAAGATGTCAATAATACGACAAGAAACGCTGTCAGCAGAAGCCTTAGGCGCTGGGGCCACGAAGGGCGCGTCGGAGACAAATACAACACGCCGAGGATAGCTGGAATGGTCGATATAGCAGACAGCGACGCTGCGCTGGGAATCGTAACTGCGGAAAATGAAAAATCTGAATTCCTCGCCGCCGGACATTTTTTGCTCAAAGGCTTGGCAGGTTGCTTGTCAACGTATACGGGCGAAAACGGCGAGCCACAGGCTCCGAAATTCAAATATATCCGCGAATTGGTGGAAGAACGCAAAATAGAAGGCCGCACTGCGCAGCAACTTGCCGATGAAATGTACGCGGCCATGGATCCCGAATTTGTAGTCGCGTCCGCGGCTGCGTTATGGGTTCCTCAAAACCAAAAATGGGAACTTGCGGTGAAGAACAAGAACTAAGCGATTCTTAACCGTATGGATTATGTAAAAGATACTCAAAATCCATCTGGACTTTTAGAATTCCGATTGATGTTCCATACATTTTAGCCGCTTCAATTTTTTCATTGTCTTGTTCTGAAAACTCGAAGGTTTTGTCTTTGAAAATAACCACCATTCTACCGCCATGGCAAATGTGTATGTAAAAGCCTTGTTTAATCGCTTTAGACGCGGCTGCCACAAACGACAGCTTTTCACTGTCGCCCACCAAAATTTTGTATAAGTGAAATATGCCTTTGTTCTTTTCACCTTCCAAAAAGGATTTTTTGGTTCCGACTATATCCACCGCACTCAACAAGCCTTTATTTTCAAGGCTTTCCCCGATTATAACGCCTTTCCACATAGTTACACCACCCTTTCCAACAGGTCTTTTGCGGTCATGTTTGTCGCCTTTAACACTTTCCTGAAATTCTTGGTGCAGAAGTTCCTTTTTTCCAGTTCCACGTCGCGGATGTTTTCACGCCGCATTGAAACCAGACCGCCAAGCTGTTTTTGGGTTAAACCCATTTGGACTCTTCTTTCCCTCAACAGTTTTCCGAATTTCACGTTGGACAGGATTTTTATCCAATCGTCTTCCGTAGGTCATTTGTCGCGGAATAATCTTTGTCTGCGGTCGATTCCTTTACTACCCGTGCAACGGTCTGCTATCTCCTTCGGACATTTTAATCCGATGGTCTGGAAAAATCTTAACGGGGTTCCATCTCCCGTATTAGAATATAATGCGTAACCAGCTTTTTTGCCTTTGTTAAACCCACTATGAGATTCAGTTGCGTAAAAATTAAGACTCAATTTCTTCAGCTTTTCCAGCAAAATTTCAATATCCTCTTTTGAGAAGCAGTTCGTAGCCAAGCATAACGTCGGCACGCGGTTATCGTCGTTCTTCCTTCTAACTAAACAACCGTAGCCGATGTACCAGTAGAATAAAGTTGTCGGAGTTATTTCCAAGTCTTTAGGTAATATTTTTTGTGTTTTGCCGTTTACTTTCGTGTACCATTCTTTGCGAAGATTCATGAACTCTTT
>CAYZCD010000010.1:19039-28204 GCA_964476825.1 uncultured archaeon | reverse complement strand
TTTTGATTCATTTAGCACTTTGTTGATATCCAACGACGCGAAAAGCACTCAAAAATTCGCCCATTATATTATCAGTAAATTAAACGATTATAAAATCGCCGGTTTAATTTTATTAGTATCCGAAGATGAGGAAAGTAAAAAATCAATTTCCATTGTGTCTCAATTTTGTGACGGATGCGTCAGTTTTAATTCGAAACAATCAAGTTATGATAAGTAATTTTTAATTTAATTTTTTTCTTCCATTCCGCCGAAGACTTCCTGTTCCGGGTAAACTACAATACCTTTGTCGGTGATTTGGAACGCAACGATCTTTTTTTGGTGTTTGGTTCCGCGCATCTTGAGTATTTCGATGGCATTTTCCCTGATCGTTCCTCTTCGGATGTTGTAAAGCACTATGACCCCGTCGGCCAGGAATTCTTCGACCCCGTTTTCGCTGAATTTTGTTGGCAGCTGCTCGGTTTCGGATATTAAAAATGACAGCACGCCCTTTTTCTCGAAATACCTGAACAGTTGTTCTATGTAAATCCTGTAAGTTTCCTCTTTTTTGCTGAATGCGGCGGCCAACGCGGACAGCGAATCCAACACAATCCTGTCAGGTTTGAAGCCTTCGGGTATAAGACCGGGGATTTCGTCAAGTTCAATAAGCAATTCGCCCTTGGCCTTGGCTAGTAATGCTTCGACGGAGGTCGATATATCGAATGCGTCGGCCTGTTTGATCTTTAAAAAACCTTTTTTTTCCAAAGTTTCCGGATCCCAGCCGAAATCCTTCATGTGTTTTTTCAGGCTTTTTTCCGACTCTTCGAATGATATGTAAAGGCATTTTTCTCCTTTAGACGCTGCGTAATTCAAGACCTGGAGCGCGAATATGGTTTTTCCACAGCCGGCTCCGCCCGATAATAGGATTGCCGAACCTTTGGGTATGCCCTTTTCAAGAAGGTCGTCGAAGCCCTGTATTCCGGTTTTCATCCATTCCGTAGGCTCTTTTTTTCCCGCGCCTTTTTTTATTTTTATTTTCTTTCGCCCTTTTTTAATTTCGTCACGGGTGGGATAGTGTTTCAATTTGTGTTTTTCGGCTTTTTTTCTTTCTTCTTTTTTCCTTTCGATAAAATTTTTGTAGCTTTCACGGGACACTTTTGCATTTTTTTTAAACATTCCTGCCAATGCGTTCGTGTCTTTTTTCACAGTTTTGAGAAGCTTGTTGAATGCACTTTTACCTTTTTTTACCGTTTTTTTGGGCTCCATGGTTAATTTTAGTATGGCTGGGTTATAAATTGTTCATTCCGTTTCGGGTTTGTCAAATTTTATCTTTGAGTCATAAGACCTCAATAATTGGACAACGGCCACGAACACGAGAAGATATCCGGCGAATCGGACAATCGAAAGAAGTTCCGTTTGGCCGGCGAATTGGGTGGTTGACTGCAATATATCATGGGAAGCCACGAAAACGAACCCGAACATGAGGTAGATCCAGAACGGCGGTTTTTCCATGCCTTTGAAATATGTAACAAGTATGTAGAGGAATCCTGCTGTCGTCCCTATCAACAGTGCTATCGACAGCGCATCAAGTATAGTTTCTATTGCCATGTCATCAACCCATGATTATTTTGTTGTCTTTTATTGAATAGTTTATGGTTTTTTCCAGCCCCAGACCGTCGGTTTCAATGACCCAACCCGATCCTTTCTTTTTCATGTGGATCAGCGAATCCAGTATAGAGTTTAATGCAGTTACGTCTTTTTCGTCGTGCATCCCTTCCTCAACGATAAACATGCTGCTGGCTCCGCTGGCCTTCATTTTGCCGTTAATCTGCTGTACGAAGACTTCTATGGTCTTTGGATTGTTGTAAAGCAGCAGTGTGGAGATGGAGTCAAAGATTACACGTATGTTATTTTTTTCTTTCATCCTTTTCACGATTTCCGAGAATGCTATCCCTATCTCCGTTAATGCGGTCGGCCCGCCCACCCGTATGATGAATGTGGTGTTGTTTTTGTGGACGCCAGCGTGTACGGAGTAACAGTCCACGAATCTTAGAAGCCCGTTTTCCAGTATTTTGTCTACGCTTGTTATACCGTCCATTTTTTTTACTATGTCTTCCGGAAAATCGTTTGTGGCTATGTAAATACCGGATTCGTTGCTCTTCAAGCCTTCCAAAAGAAAATGCAGCCCGAACAAAGTCTTTCCGGCTTTCGGGGGCCCCAGTAACATTACCGAGGATTTGTTGGGAATCCCGCCCTTTAGCATGGAATCGAATTTGTCCAGCCCTGTTTTAATTGCCATATACAGTTATTTGTTTAAGTTGTAAAAATATATACGTGATAACATGGTTACGGAAGTTCGCGCGAGCCACATTCTGATAAAAACGGAAAACGACGCGAAAGTAATTCTCCAACGGACACTAAATGGCGAGAGCTTTGCCAAATTAGCTGAGGAATTTTCAATGGACTCTTCTAAACGCAGAGGCGGCGATTTAGGTTATTTCGGCCGCGGGCGGATGGTGCGCGAGTTTGAGAACGCCGCTTTCGCGCTGGAGAAAGGGCAGGTTTCACAGCCAATTAAAACCCAGTTCGGCTGGCATTTGATAAAGGTGACGGACAAGAAATAAGAATTAAAACGACTGCGACGCGATTTCGCTGATATCAAAGAAATTTTTGGTGGTTTCGATGGCTGTTTTTTCGTCGAAGCTTTTGCAAGTATAGACGATCAAAGACAAAAATTTTGAACTTCCCCAAACATACAGGGAGATTCCGGAGTCTATAAGGGGTATGAATGCGTCGTACCCCTGATTTTCCTTTTTTCCAACGCCTTCCGGAGAAAAGATAGTTGGTTTCCCGTATGCTTTCAGGTTCAGCGATTTTGTAACCTTTTCGAAATATTCTTCTATAGTTTCTTTGTTAACGCTGATATGATAGAAACCTTCTATCAGCAGCCTTTGCCTCACTATTTTCGGTGCCAAGTTTTTCATGGGAATCACTTCACGATTTTTCATAACATTTATATACTTATATATACTTATATAAGTTATGAAATCTGGTATTTTGCATTATCCAAGGCTTGACACGATGATAATGGTAGAGGATACTATAAGGAAATTGAACTATTATCCCACAAAGACAGAGCTTTGGAAAGCCTTGCCGAAGAAAGTAATGTATCAAACTTTCTCTATGATTTTAGAGTATCTAATTAGTATCAATAAAATTATCGTGGACAAAGATGGACGAGTTGTATGGGTCTGGAATCCTGAACTAATCAAAAAGATCACAAGGAAAGGGTTGATTCTTAAGTGACAGAAATATTTGTTGGTTTTATAGACGAGAAAACCAGAAAAGAGTACGAAAAGGCTAAACAAGAAGACCTTAAACTGTTTAGATTCTTGGAAAGAGCAACAGACGACCTGAAGAAGAATCCGGAAAGCGGGATAAAAATACCCAAGAAATTCTGGCCAAATGAGTATGTAAAGAAATACAAAATAGATAACTTATGGAAATATGACCTTCCAAACGCCTGGCGACTGATTTACACAATTGCCAGAGACGAGATCAAAATAATGGCTATTATTTTGGAATGGTTCGATCATAAGGGTTATGAGAAAAGATTTGGTTATTAATGAAGCTTTTCTTTTTTATTTGATAATTTTCTCAATCGGTTGTACCAAAAGGTTGCATAATAGCAAGCCTCCCGTAACTGCGTATTTCGGAACAGTGAGGCCGAGCGCGAATATTATTACAGCGCTAACTATTCCGTAAGCTATCCTTGCGTTTTTCGTAATCGGCGTTGTTTTCGGCTCCAATAACATGAAAAACGCCAAAAAATAAATCAGCCCGCCGAATATGTCGTGATAAGCAGGATGGATGTTGTAATATAATTTGTGCAACATGGAAAGCGACATGTGCGTAAACACGAACGGAATGACCAGATGCAATCGCCTGTATTTTTGCGCAATAAGTATGCCTAAAATCAAAACAGGCAACAGGCTTGATGCGCCCATCCAGGCGTCGGTTGAATTGGTCAATAATATGGCTGAAAATATTCCGGCCATGGCAGGGTTTAGTAAATGCCTTCCATTTAATTTTATCCTCTTTGACAACACCGCTACAAACGACGCCAAAACAATGGCGGAAGGCGTGTCCGGCGATAATATCAATCCGATTAGAAGCCCGGATATTGCAACGGATTCGTATGATATTTCCTCCTTTTTCCTGAGCTTGCTGACGATAAAATGGAATAAAAAAATGCTGGCCATTGAAATTGCTGTGTTGGTTATTAACTGCAGCCCGAAATCCAGCGAACTTACGATTACGAGCAAAAACAGGGTTGCGGTCATCTGCCTGTAAATTGTGGCGCGGTTGTAGCGTGTTTTAAGCACGGCTAATATGCTTTGTTTTTGTACGGCATCGCTTGCCGGCGCTAATTCCATAAATATTATTCGTTTACTTGGTTTATTATTTTAGAAATGCAAAAATTAACCAATGAGGTTGAAGAAGGATTTATCCTATTTTGACCTGACCAATATCGTGGTCGGTTCAATCATAGGAAGCGACATTTACATAGCATCCGCGATTACGGCTGGATTGATTGGCCCGTTTTCACTTGTCGTATGGCTTATCGCGGCGATAGCAGCTGTCATACTCGCTTCCGTTTTCGCTTATTGCAGCTTCTATGTCCCGCGTGTCGGCGGATCTTTTGCGTTCGTTTCGGAAGCGTTTGACGATTTTTACGGATTCCTTGCAGGCTGGAGCCTTTGGATCGCTGAATTACTGGCATTGCCCGTGTTTGCGATAACTTTTGTCAATTACCTGCATTATTTTGTCCAGCTTGATTTTTTAGGCGACGCAGCTGTTAAAGCGTTGTTTTTGTTCAGCCTGACATTCGTGAATATTGTCGGTGTAAAAGCCGCGGGAAAATTGAACGATTTCCTTACAATTATCAAATTATTTCCGCTTTTGTTGGTAATTTTATTCGGGTTTGCGCTGTTCGCCGGAAATCCAACAAGCTTCGCGGAAAATTACACGCCCCTGATTCCTTTCGGTATTGATAATTTCGGCACTGCACTGGTTTTGATATTCTGGGCTTATGTGGGCTTTGAACTCGGCACATTGCCCGCGGGCGAGGTGAAAAACCCGAGGAAAACAATACCCAAGGCCATCATTACGGGAATATCCATAGTCACGGTTTTCTACATGCTTACCAATTTTGTAGTCTTCGGCACTGTCGGCTGGCAAACTCTGACAAGCACGACAACACCGCTGATACTGGTCGGTTCAATTTTGCTCGGGACAATGGGCGCGGCGTTGATGAGCATGGGCGCCCTGGTTTCCGTTTCCGGTTCCGACGCGTCCGGTATCTTGGGAACCTCTCGATTGTCTTATGCGATGGCTATAGACGGGTTGTTCCCAAAAATATTTTCCAAAATACATAAAAAATATAAAACGCCTTACATGTCGCTTATCATACAGGGCGTGCTGGCGTTTTTGCTTTCTCTTGTTGCGGGCATTTCAAAGCTGATATCTTTTTCCGTTTTTAACCTCGCATTTTCATTCATGTTCACGTGCCTTGCGCTAATAGTCCTTAAAAAAGACGGGGCAAAAAAGCTGTACGGGCAGGATATTATTCCATTCCTCGGCGTGGTTGTCTGCGTTTATTTAATCTATTCGGTTTCCATGTTTGACAAGATCGCCGGATCTTTGCTAATAATTTCCGGTATACCGATCTATGTCTTCTTCTCGCCGAAAACTGATATGCATCACCTGAAAAAACTTTTCTTGTCCGAAGAAGCAATCTTGGAACGCAGGCTTGAAAAGAAGGAAAGGTTTTTGGCAAATTTCATGAGGATAATTCGCAGGATTTTTGCGAAACTTTCCTCGTGAATGCCCATAAATATCTAAATATTTATTTTATATCATGGTTTTGGCACAGAAAAGGCCAGCCGTCCCAAAATTTTTTATAGTACCTACCCAACAACGAACCGCGGAAATAATTGATTTCCGTCCGGATGAATTTTCTTTCCTTCTTGATGAAGGACCGCCGGAAGAAGTTTATGAACCTACGGCGGAAGATGAAGAATATCTCAACCAGGTTTTCGCTGAACAATTTGAAAAAGAGATTGCTGAAGAAAGGTTGGAACAAGAGATTTATGCGCGCCGGATGGAGGAATTGGACCGGCAAACGAAGGCGGAATCGATTTTAGATCGCGCCGGGGAAGTGTTAGAAGGGATAAAATATGTCTGTTTCGTTTCACGCTCGAAAGGACGCTATCATTCCGGCAGCAAAATAGGCCAGCAGAGGCCGAGAAATAAATGGGTTGAAATCGAATTGGTCAGCCGCGGCGTCGAAGCGAAACATTACGTGGGCAACAGTTTTCGCCGCCGCGTTTATTGGCCTGCAAATAAGTTTCCATGGGACGAATGCGCTGATGAGAGGGGAATGAGTGAAAGGGAATTTATGTCTCTCGTGCCCACACTCACAAACAATAAGAAAGAAGCGGGAAGATATATGAGAACGGGCAGGTCGCCGGATTACAGGAATTTGAGTGTAGTGGGTTATTGAGCCTCTTTTTTTTCGGTTATTTAAGTCCGATGATGACTAATTAGGTTTTGGTAAATTTTATGCAGACTCCGAGCGCGAAAGAAAACAAGGCGGTTATAATGTTTTCCGTCCTTAGCGGGCTGTTTTTGGCTGCGTTGGACCAAACCATTGTATCTACAGCTTTGCCGAAGATTGCGGCCTCGCTGGGCGGGGTTGACATACTTAGCTGGGTAGTTTCCGCGTATTTACTTTCGTCAACAGCCACGGTAATAATCTACGGAAAACTCTCGGACATATACGGGCGCAAAAAACTTTTCATACTCGGCATATTGATATTTTTGGCCGGTTCAATATTGTGCGGCTTGTCAAACAGTATAATTTACCTGATAATATTCCGTTTCATCCAAGGCGTCGGAGGCGGTGCGATATTTGCGAATTCCATGGCAATCATCGGCGATTTGTTCCCGCCCGCCGAAAGAGGCAAGTGGCAAGGCGCAATCGGCGCGACGTTCGGGCTGGCTTCCATATTAGGCCCGTTGATGGGCGGTTTTTTAACGGACAGCATTAGCTGGCATTGGGTGTTTTTCATCAACGTGCCGATAGGCATAATTTCTATTTTAATATTGCAGAAATTCCTGCCTTTTTCACATGCACACGCGAACAGGACGGTAGATTACAAAGGTTCGTTGCTGCTTGTTTTGTCCATATTATCGTTCATGGTCGGGTTGCTGACCGACGGGGTTAGCACACATCCGCGGACCGCTGCTCTTTTTGCATTTTCCACAATTATGATTTATTTTTTTATCAAGGTTGAAAAGAGCGCGAAAGAACCGGTAATGCCGCTGGACATTTTCCAGAATAAAATATTCCTGGTTTCTGTCCTCATCGTTTTTATAACAGCCATGAGCTTTTTCGGGGCTATAACATTCATACCGCTTTTCGTCCAGGGTGTTTTGGCTAAAACAGCCACAAGCTCCGGTTTAATAATGACGCCCATGGTTATCGCGATGGTCGCGTCAAATATAATTTCGGGCCAGATAGTTTCGCGCACGGGAAAATACAAGGCAGTTACAGTTTTCGGGATGCTGATGATGACTGCCGGAATAACACTGTTATCCACCATAAGCGTGTCGACCACGGATTCCGATTTGTTCAGGAACTTATTTTTGGTCGGAGTAGGCTTGGGCACGACATTCCCGACGCTGATGGTCGCGGCCCAGAATGCGTTTGACCATTCCAAGCTCGGGGTTGTTACTGCGACATTGCAATTTTTCAGGAGCATAGGGGGTTTGGTCGGCGTAGCGGTTTTTGGAACTATAATGATATTGTCCTTGAACGCACACCTGGCCGGGCAAAAAATAACCGACCCGGGCGTGCTGATTGACGGCGAGCTGTCTAAATTGAATGCTGAACAGGTGGCCCAGCTGAGAATCGCACTTGCAATTTCCATAAGCAGCCTCTTTTCCATAGCTTCGATTACCACATTTACCGGATTGTTTATTTCTCTTTTGTTGAAGGAGATTCCGCTGAGAAAAACAAACAAGCCTGTTTTTGAAGAGGTTGGAACTGAGCTTGCGGAAGAAGAAGGCCTGTTTGATGCGAAAAACGAGCCGAAGCGTTAAACTTTCCTGATTTTCTTTTTGTCCGCCAGTATTTCCAGCTTGAAAATATTTGACAGCAGTTTTGTGGTGAGATATATTAATTCACCGCCTATCAGGATCTTTACTATCGCGACCAGAGTGAAAAATAACGGATAATTTTTTATCAAAAGGACTTCTTCAACGAAACCGTACCGCAGTGATTTTACGCCCAAAACCAAGCCTGCTATATAAACTATTACTGTTATGACGGAAAACGCTACCAGCCCCGCGACGCCGAGGATTGTAGATTCCACGAACTCCTTTTTGTCGAATTTTATTTTCGATTTTTTTTCCGGCATTAGAATGGTTAATCTGATCACAAATAAATACGAATGACCGCTTAATTATGGCATGGCGAACGAAAGCGCGGGATTTAAGTCTTGCGGTAAATGCGGCGCAATAATAAAACCCAACGACCTGCGATGCCCGGGCTGCGGGAAATAAATAAGCTTTGTTTTAGAAAATCACGGTTTTTATTACCATAAAGTGATATGTTTTCAATATGTCGAAGAAGTTAGTTGAAAATAAATACATAATCAAAGTTTCCATAATAACTATTTTTATTCTCATTGGTTTGGTCTTTTCGAAAGATATTATCAGGTTTTGGTATGAACTGGGGGCCGACCCTAGTTGCGTCTCAGAAAAGCAAAAAACGGAGTCGGGGTATATTCCGGCTCAGCTTGTACTGACTCTAAAGGGTAACGTTACGACATCGCAAGCCAAAGAATTCATAGAGTCTCGTGGTTTGTCATTTTATGAAGGATACTATAATAACAGGCTAGTCGTACCCAAAGGGTCTGAACTCAAATGGATGTGCATTCTTCAAAATGAAACAAGTTTTGTTGACAAAGTTTATACCAACCGTATCATACACGTACTCTAGTGATTGGACGTTTGTGAAGATTTTAATGTTTAATCATACGATACAAATTCTACTTTTTGGTTATTGTTCATTGGGGAAACCGTGATTTGAACACGTGTCACCGACTTTTCCTAAAAGTTTCT
>CAYZCD010000010.1:13124-19029 GCA_964476825.1 uncultured archaeon | reverse complement strand
TTTCTTTTGCTGTAGGAAACTTAAAGTTTCCTACACACGAAAATCTAACGATTTTCGTTGTTAAGGTTTTCTTTACAAAAGAAAACCTTACCCGAAGCCGGTATCTTAGACCAGGCTGGACCATTTCCCCCATTTTCCGACAGGCACATACCAGTTGTATGCGCCAGCCACTTCCCTTTATTATGGCTCTTATCTTTTAAAATAAGCTTTTATTACAGTTTTAAAGTAACTTAAATCATGGTCAATGCAGGCGGCTACGTGTCAATTTCGGTTTTGCTTTTGGTTTTTTCCTTCATGCCCGCCTTTGCAGCAAGCTATGATGTGGGCAAGGCCGATATTTCTTTAGATGCGGGTCCGGGCAGTTCAATCCGCCAGGTTATTAAGTTTTATTTCGCAAGCCCGGCAACCGACAATTCCATAAATTATAAACTGAGCGAACCAGCCAAAAATATAGAAGTTTATGGTGACGGTGAGAAGCTGATTTATAATTTGACCGTGGACGGCAACAGTTACAACCTCCAGATATTCACGGTAAGACCTGTGAACATATTGTCAATAAGTTACCAGGCGAATGACATAGTTTTCCACAGCGGCGATGTGAATTACCTGTTTACCGACTTTTCCTTTGAAAATAACCTTAATCTGTTGAATGCCGAATTGAAATTGCCTGTTGGTTACCAGATATACCAGAATTCTTATAAACCGGCCGACGGTAACGTGGTGTCTGACGGTAAAAGGATCATAATAGTGTGGAACGAGACAAACGTAAACGGCACAGTGTCGTTCTCTGTTAAATATACGAATCCCAACAATGATTTCTTTTTGTGGGTTATTTTTCCAGGCTTTCTGATAACATCAGCGGTTTATTTTTATCTTAAACTCAAGAAAAAGACGGCCGAAGCATTTTTGAAGGGGTTCCGCGAGGACGAGAAGAAAACTATAATTTACCTGAGGGGCAAAAAAACCGCTTTGCAAAGCGATTTGCAGGGAGAGTTTGGTTTTTCCAGGGCCAAATCTACAAGAATAACCTATGAGCTTGAAAAGAAAGGCCTTGTACGGAAACAAAAACATGGAAGGACTAACAAATTGTTTTGGACGGGCGAATGACTGTTTCAGGACCGTTTCAACACAAAAATTAGGAACTGAAACGGTCAATAAACAACTGTCAAGAAAGCGCGCGAAGACGCTTTGTTGATGGAGGTTGGGAACATGAAATCGCAAACTTTGGGAATGCTGGTGGCGCTGTTAATGTCAGCGCCATTGGCAATGGGCCAACAGGTTTCGACAAATACGGATATGCAAACCGTAAGTACAGTCGGCCTGGGATTTAGGCAAATAGGCGAAGCCTTTGGGGATTTTGTATTCCGCATCAGGTCTGCTTTAACTTTTGACAGTGATGCGAAACTGGATTTGCTGAAGGCAAGAAACGATGAGATGAAAGAAAGGCAGCGGGTTTGGTTGGATATAAAAAATAATTTGACCGAACAAATAAGCTCGGATAACATGACTGTTGAGGAAAAAAAGCAGGTTATAAAATACCTGAGATCGGAGCATGAGGCGATAATTAGAGAGCATCTAATGCTGACAGCCGATATGCGAAATGTCCAGTTGAAGGCAAAGGCCGATAAACACGATGAAATTGAGAGATCGGCTAGGATTGAGGCGGAGGACGCGGAGCGTTCCAACCTTTCATCCGGCTTGAACATCAGCGGCGAGGTCGAGCTTAACATAGGAGTTAACGGAAACCTCACTGCGGAGCAGGCGAAAGCCCTTGCCCGGGAAAGGCTCGGGTTCCATGCAACGGACGTCAGAACGGAAACGAGAAGTGGTGCCACATTCTACGTGGTGTCCGGCTCAGAAAACAGCACTGCGGGAAATTACACCCTGAAAAAGGGTTTTGAGATGTGGGTCAGGACAAATACCGGCACCATAGAATCGTTGGACCTGAATGCCAGATTGGACAGCAGATCGGAGGTCATCGTCTAGAAAGCAGGACGCAACACCCCAAAAAAGGCCGGGCGGATCAGCCAGCCATGCCAGTTAAATTTCCGCCCGGCCTATTATTTTATACAAGTTTAAACCGAAGAAGTCCATGGAGATTAAAAAATGAAAATAAACCGGTTGTTGTTTGTACAGTTGGCTGTGTTCATTGTTTTGACCAGTCCCGTTTCTGCACAGCTTGCCTCCCAATCGTTCGAGCGGATAAATTTTAGCGAGGATGACGTGACCGGCGCAAAATTGGAAGTCGCGGAAACGACTTTTTCGGCGCCCGGAATTCTTCCCAACCATCCGTTATATTTTTTGAAAAGGGGATTTGAAAATTTTCAGATGTTTTTTGAGCTTGACAAAGAAAAGAAGGCAAAACTGCACCAGGACTTTGCGAAGTCCAGGCTGGCGGAAGCAAAAAAACTTTTCGATGAAAACAATACGAACGATGCCAAGAAAGCGCTGGACGATTTTGGCGCGGAACTAAACGTGTCCGCGGAGTTATACGATTCGATTGGGAATAATGTTTCCAACTCACCGAGAAGCAGGGAAGATTTTGCTGCCCAGAGCGGTATTGTGCTTGGAATTATGCTGAATAAGGCGCCTGAACACGCCAAGCCGGCCATAATGGATGCTTTGGATAAATCCTCCGGACATAAAACCGGGCGAATCGGTGAAGATATAAAGAAAAAAGATTTTGAGAAAGAAAAAACCAAACCGGAGAATTCAGCCGGTTCTACAGTTTTTGTAATATTGAATTCCGGTGACGAATCCCGGGCTAAATTAATAGCTGATGAAAATCCAAAAACGCCGGTCCGTGAAGCCGGGAAAGGTGAAGGTTCCACGGGTAACAAGGTTCCAATTTCCGCGCAAAACGTCCCGGTTGTCAATATAGGCGCAACTGACAAATTCGATAATGTAAAAATTAAAGTTTTATAAATCGCCTATAATTTAAGTTATACATATTTCAAATAATACCATGGTAAAATCACAACAAATCAGTATAAAGCCGATAGGTTTTGTAAAAAACAATGTTAAAAAACCCAGGTTCGGAAACTTTGCAGATGAAATTTCCGAAGTAATTGTGGACAAAAAATTTTCCGAGGCGCTGGACGGAATCGACGGCTATTCTCACGTAATTATCGTATACTGGATGGACAAAGCCGTAGGTTATTCGATTAAACACCAGCCGCAGGGCAATCCGGACGTTCCTATTGTTGGAATATTCGCCTGCCGGTGTCCGCAGAGGCCAAATCCAATTGCAATTACGACCGTAAAACTTCTGGAACGCAAAGGAAATAAAATAACAGTTAAAGGCCTTGACGTGTTAAACGGGACGCCGGTGGTTGATATAAAGCCGTATTGGCCGCAGTACGATAAAGTTGAGAACGAAAAAATACCGGCGTGGGTAAACAAACTGAAATTTTAAAGCAGGTCTAACTCTCTTACGAGAAGGGATTTTATGCTCCTGATTATTTGCGCTGCCGGATGATACTCGTCGATGAGATTGGGCAAATCTTCTGGGTGATCAATTCTGTACAAACCATTAACCATACGCGCGCTGTAAAATTGTCTGGGAGTGAATAAATACCGCGGTTGATATCCCAACAAATGGTCGCTTTTTCTGAATTCCTCGAAGTCTCCTTGGGAAAAGGACGCGTCGACCGGATGTGTATGGAATTGGACCAGGAAAAATCCGTTCCTGCTATTGTTTCCTAAAAACCTGTCCAACTCGCGTATCCTTGCGACGTCATCTTGCACCGTTAACCGCTGTCCGGTTCCGGTCATGTACGAGGCTACGATAAAATTGTCGCCCGCGAACGGATAATCCGGCGGCTGTTCGGTGCACACGAAAAAACCGGAATGCTCCTGAAATGGGTTTACCAGTCTTTGTACGTGGTCGTATTCGACGTTCCTCATTACGTAAGGCATAAGACCAATAGAAAAGTTAGATTTTTAAGCTGCCGACTACGACACGTCCATATGCGTTTCGTACATGAATGCGGCGGGCTTGTGCACCTTTTTTAGGTGCGAAACAACTTTCCTGAATATCTGATTTGACGTTACATGCTTCTTCTTCCGGACCCATTTTTTTATTTCTTTGCTGACGTTTGAAGCGATTATTTCGCAGCCGTTTTCGTGCAAACCGCAGGTCATGCATGCGGCGTAGCACGACGCGTAAACTTTGCGCTCATCGAATTTTTCTGTGTGCCCTTTCCTTTTGACAACTTCCATATTCCCACCCTATGCAAAATTTATTGTGCCGTTTGCTATCAGCATGAGAAGCCAGCCTAGAAACACCAGCAGCAAACCCATGGCAAGCCTCATGTACGCGCGGTTTTTGTGCTTCCATGCTTTTATCGCGTGTACGCTTGTGCCGAGATAAACAGTTGACAGCATGAACAGCAGCGGTAAAACAAATATCAGGTTGTAGGCTACCAAAAGCAGAAATGCGGTCAGGTTGAAGTTTTGCGACAACAACAATGTTACTGCGAGATAAGGCCCGCCCGTGCACGGCAATTCAACTGCGGCAACGAATGCGCCAAGCAAAAGTATCCCGGGCGTTGTCATGTTTTTCGTGTATTCGTGTATCTGCTTTGCGCGTTCTTTGGGAATCGCCAAGGATATGCCGCGCCCGTACCAGAAGAAATCCTTTATCTCCACGATTCCGGCAAACACGATCAGCGTTCCGATTGCGACGGATATGTATTCGGCTATGGATATTGGTATGCGCTGCAGGAATGCGATTAAGCCGAGGCCGGCCAGCAAGTATGTCACGAATATCGCGGATATGTATAATAACCCGATCCTGAACATTTTGCTCCGTTTTGTTATAGTGACAGACATCAGCAAAATAAAAACGCCAATAGCGCACGGGTTGATCGAATCGATTAGGGCCGCCCCCAACACAGTCCCGATAGCAGGCAACGAAGCTTCGACAACCATTTCAGGGCGCCTCCGAAAATTCCGGATTTATGGTGTCCAGCGGCTTTTCCGAAAAGACTATTTTTATCCTGTCGCCGGGCGGGATGTTGAAATACGGGCTGATTACGTACTCTTCCATAAGGTTTTCCGCGTGCCCGTTGACAAACATGTACAGTTTGCCTGGCCGGCTGTTGCACAAATCCCCGTTGGACCATTTCTTCATGCCCTGCATCGCGGGCATTTCCAGGGAATTCGCATGGAAACTGCCGCCGACCGCGCCGAAAAACGAACCGAGTTCGACGTCTTCCATCTTAACTACAACTCCTTCCGCATGGATGCGGTCATCGTCATGCAGGTGCATCAGAGGTTCGCCGACTTTGTTGTCCAAGCCGGTTGAATGTGTGAAATGATATTTGTCGCCGCATGCCCACACCTCTATGTCGGCGTGCCAGTGAACCGGTCCGTTTGTCGCCGAGATTGAATTAAGAAGAAAAGTCACACCAACAAGGTACAGGGTGGTGAGGACTATGGGTATTGACATGAGAGCGAAGATTATCTTTTTGTCCTTGTTTTTCAGGCGCTTTCCCACGGCCAGCGACAATACGACCAAGAAGGCGATTAGAAATGAGGAAACTAATACAATTTTCATCGGGTCGGGCACGCCAAGCACGGATTCTATCGAATTTGAGGGGGAAGTTTCAACGGCTTCGTGGGCAATCGCGCCGGCCGACAAGAGCACTTCTATAAAAATTGCCATGACAAATGCCGCAGGTTTCATCGGATACGCCCCTTGTTCAGCAGAATTCGCACGCGTTCTTGCTTTTGAAAACTTTTCCCTTGTGCTTATGTTTAGCCACAAATTACACCTTATTTATTATTTGTCTGACATCACCTTTATTGTTATGCCGGTCAACGCAGGTTACGATTACTTCGCCGCACAAAAAAAATACCAGGAGGCCAAAACATTAGACGAGAAAATACGCGCGCTGGAAGA
>CAYZCD010000010.1:598-13114 GCA_964476825.1 uncultured archaeon | reverse complement strand
ATTTATTATTTGTCTGACATCACCTTTATTGTTATGTTAGTTGTTTTCAAGTCTTTTTTATAGGAACAAATTACAGATATAAACCTAAACATATTTATGCTAGAAAAAATCACGATTAGAGATGGAAGGTATTTATTCGAGGATGAACAAAGATTGGGAAACTTATTGTCTGATGTCCTCCATAGCTCTTATCGAAGAAATGAGTAAACCCAAGTTGCATAAACAGCTTAAGTCATATAAAGGAGAGACAGCGAATTACGATACTTTTCGAACTTTGAGATTGAAGGTTAAAGAATTTTCTATTATTGATATGTTTTGGAGAATTACCCGAAATTGGGAGGACAAATTGAAAGTTAATTTTATAGGGTCTACTTTCAAAGACGGGCCCAAGATAGAACAAGTAAGCGGGCAATATTATTTCTATTTTACCCCAAATTGGCTTTATCATATTCTTAAATCGACAGGCAAATTACCTTCTAAATTCACTTTTGACACTTGTTTTGCGAGATTGCATAGCATGACCATTAAAAGGTCTGGGACCAGATATTTCATTCCCAAAGAAGAGGTGAACCAAATCCAACGTAATTCCGTATTCAATAAATTATTTTCAGATAAATTCTTGGCCGCTGGCGCGTTTATTGTTAGTTTTGACTTGGAATTCCGCGGTTTGACAACAGGACAGCCTTCACTGTGCATGACTACAAAATTCGAAGATTTTTTGTCCTTTCTACTCAGTGTTGCAAATCATTGGTCGTGGGCAACTGCAAATCATCTTTCGAATGTAAATATCGAACATCCTTTGAGTAGAGGTATAAAAGCTACACCAAAGAAGGAATTTAGATTGAAACTTTCTTCTTTGAAAGAAATTTATGATGTTGCAGGCCCGTTATCGAACGAAGATAAGGATGGTTTAATAAAATTTCATATAGCAAGATCGTTAAAACCACAGGTTAAAAGGAGAGGTAGAGCGCGTAAGATTATCTTAGAACTTTTGAAAGATGGACCTAACAAAAGCACTGAAATACAGAAATATGCAAAGATCAGGGTTGATGTAGTTTTGGATCATCTAAAAAAGCTAGAGAAAGAAAACTTAGTGAAGAAAGTTAGGATGGGTAAGTATTATCTTTGGAGCTTGGTTTGACATGCCTGTAAATGCCGGATATGATTATTTCGCTGCACAAAAGAAATATCAGGAAGCCAAAACATTAGACGAGAAAATACGTTCTCTGGAAGAGCTTATCAGAGTCTCGCCCGGCCACAAGGGGGCTGAAAATGTGTTGGCCCAGCTAAAAACCAAGCTTTCCAAATTGAAGTCTCAGAAAGTAGCGGCAAAGAAGAAATCGGGCGGGCGCGCTACGACTGTCCCGAAAACGGGCGCCGCCCAAGTCTGCATAGTAGGGTTTGCGAATTCAGGCAAATCCGAGCTTTTGAAAACGCTGACCGGGGTCGGCGAGCCTTCGAACATGCCTTACTCGACAAAATCCCCGCGCGTCGGCATGATGTTATACGAGGACGTCCAGATACAGGTTGTTGAAATACCATCGAACATGGAATCGGAGTTTTTATCGGTCGCTCACAATTCAGAACTGGTTATTTTCCTTTACGATGCTGCGAAGCCCGAGGATGTTGAAAAGCTGATGGAAATAGCGGAAAGGGAGGAACTAAAAAACGTTTTGTGGGTTGCGAACACGATTTCCGCGAAAAAGGCTGTGGGATTTGCGGTTAACGCCAGAACGGGAGAAAATATCGACGAGTTGAAAAGAACAATCTGGTACCGGTTAAAGCTTGTCCGCATTTACACGAAAATTGTCGGAAAGAAAGCGGAAACGAGGCCGATGACGTTGCATGCGCATTCCACCGTGAGGGACGTCGCGCGCGACATCCACAAGGATTTTTTGAAGAATTTTAAATTCGCCCGCGTGTGGGGTTCCGCAAAGTTTCCGGGCGCGCAGGTCGGATTGGACCACGTCGTCAAGGACAAGGACATTATAGAACTCCATGTGAGCTGATGAATTGAAACGCGAGTTTTTGATATTCATTGCATTGGTTTTATTTTTGGTTCTTATTTCGAGCAATAAGACTTACGATAAGCTGATTTATTTTGACGGGAAAAACGTCAGTTTGCTTGTAAAAATTGCGGACACAGAAGACGCGCGCGAAAAAGGTTTGATGTTCGTGAATAAATTGGGCGATAACGAGGGAATGCTGTTCATTTTTCCCCATGAATTTGAGCAAACGTTCTGGATGAAGAATATGCTGATACCATTGGATATGATTTTCGCTTCGGCCAACGGAACTGTGGTCGGCATTATTGAAAATGCAGCACCGTGCAAAAAGGATCCTTGTGAAACTTATTCCGTTGAAGCGGATTCGAAATACGTAATTGAGGTTAATGCGGGGTTTGCAAAGAAGAATGGAATTTCATTGGGCTCTATTTTGCACCAATGAGTGTGCAGGTCTGTTGACGTGCCTGTACTTGGCGATGATGGTATCCGCTGTTTCCCTTTCTCCAATAGAGCAGAGCTCTTCGTACAGGCCGAATATGCCGCGGCTCAAAACCTTCTTTCCTATAGCGCCTTTGTAGCCCATCACTTCAGTGGGATTTGATCCGTTGGTATCTTGTTCATATTTCAATAACCTCTCAAGAGAACTGACGTACATCGCTCCCATTCGCAGGCGCATTTTGGGATCGATTTCCTGTGCCATATTTTTAATCGGTTTTTGCCATATTTAACAGGATCGGTTAATTTTACTGAAGGAATTTAAATTAAAAATTCGCGCCTGTTATAATTATTTTATTTATCCGGATGCAGCAATTTTTCCGCCAGTTGCATTTATTAAAGAGTTTGTCGATTCGATTATTTCTGTTATTTAGGGAGAAACTAAACTATCGGCTTTAGGAGCAGAACCGCTACTTTAGGAGCAAACTGGGGTTTAGGAGCAACGCCGGGGGGGGGGCGTAACTTTATATACAAGGTATGATATAGTAGGATATAGTGAGATAATGTCGTATAATGATGCGATGCAATTGCCGAAAGCTGAACGAAACGGATTGTCCGTTTCGTTTGGCAAGGCGGAAACGTCTGTTAACCCAGGCAGGCTCGGAACCTGCGCGAGTCAGAAATCGTTTCCGTCCTCCTACTCGCAAGCCAGCGGGATAAAAGATGCGCTTGGCCTCGTTGTGAAAAACAGGTTTAACCTGTTTAGTTCTATTGCCAGCCAGCAAACGGGCCAGGCGCGTTTAGAAGAAACTAGAAACAGAAGCATGCAAACAGCTTCTGTTTTTAACTTTTCAGAGGGTGAAGGACATGTAAGATGCAATGTTAGAAACAGGTGTGTAACAGCTAGAAGCATACCAATACAGTATGGTATGCTTCAGTTTACGAAACATCTGTTCCAGTTAACAAGATAAAGCCGTTAAACCGGGAGGGCGGTTGCGGGATGGGTAATGCCTATTTCAGTTTCCCAGCCGTCCTCCAAAAACCCGAATAAAATTATTTTTTTCTTTCCGTGGATAATTTGTATGATGCTATGATGATTATCATTGCGCCGATTAACTGAGTTGCGTTCATCGATTCGCCTAACCAGAGAAAAGAAAGAAGACTGCCTGCTATGGGCGTTATTGACAATAAAGCCGCGACTTTCCAGGCTTCGATTTTTTTCAAAGCTTCGAACCACAATGACAAGCCGACGACGTAAAATGTTATTACGCTGCCCATCGTGAGCATTAACGCGTTTGCGGGCATAACCAGGTTTTTGACTGTGATTGCGGACATTGCCAAAAGTATCAGCCCGCCGAAAAGATTGCTGTATGCTGTTAGGATCAACGGGTCTGTTTTTTGCATTATCCTTTTTGACGGGATGTAAGAATAGCCGAGGAATAATAACGACGAAAGGACTAACAGGTCGCCTATTTGTGTTTCTCCAAATGAAAGGTTGCCGGAAGTGGAAACTAAAACAGCGCCGAGTATGGTGAGAAATACGTAAAGCGTTTCTTTCTGTTTTAACCTTTCACGCAAAAGTAAATAACCAAACAATATCACAAATGCCGGTTCCAAACGCAGTATAACTAACGAGTTTATGGAAGTTGTCAAGCTCATCCCGTAAAGCAATAACAACGTGCCGAAGACATTTCGAGACATGGTTATTTTCCAAAAATCTTTGTTTTTTTTGAGCTTTTTGATGTCTGATAATTTTTTGCCCATGGCGCGGGCCAAGGCTAGAAGTATAAACGAGGAAATGACCAGGGCGTATGTCGCAACTAAAATGGGCTGCGTAAGCTTTGAGGCCTGGCCCTGGAAGACTATGGAAAAACCTATTAATATTGCAGAACATAATGCCAGCTTCGCGCCGTCTTTCATAATTGAACACCCGATTTTTTCAAGTCATCGGCTAATTGCTTCGTTGAGACGTACCTGACCGTTTTTATACCCAGTTTGCGCGCGCCTTTCAAATAGCTGGAATTATCGTCGATAAATATTATTTCATCGGGCTTTGCGCCGATTTTTTTCAGTAATAATTTGAATATTTTCGCTTTCGGCTTGCGGGTTTTCACGTTGTGCGAATAAATTCCGAAGTCGAACAATTTTGATATTTTGTATTTTTTTTCCAGGTATCGGACGATTTCGCGCACGCTGTTTGATAAAAATCCGATTTTGTACCCGTTTCTCCTGAGTTTTTTTATGAGATTTTTTGTTTGGGCGTTAATTTTGTAATAATTGTTCAGCCTTTTTTCAAGAATTTTTGGATTAGTTTTGACATCGAATTCTTTGTCGAATTTTTTCCAGAATGAAAGCTCGCTGTAACGACCCTCGAACATTTGTTTGAATCCGTTTATGGTGAATTTTTTGACTTTGCTGTAATTTAGTGAGAATTTTTTTGCCAGATGCGATTGCATCGGATAGACGCCATCAACTACGAGTACGCCGCCGAGGTCGAATACGATGATTTTTTTCATCATACTTCCTTCTTTTTCCTGGGTTTTCTCGTTTTCTTCTCGACTTTTACCGGTTCTGTTGTCAATTGTTCGTCGGCTTTGACGTCTGCGGTTTTAGCAGCTTCTGCTTTTGCAGCCTCAGCTGCGAGTTTAGCAGGGGATTTGCAGTTCATGTCTATGCAATTGCGGAATACGCGCCCTTCCCTGCGCACCACTATCATTGGTTTTCCGCATCGCGCGCAATTCTGTTTCAACGGTTCTATTGTGCCGGTTTGCGGTAATGGGAAGCCTGTTTTGCAATCCGGATACGATGAACATCCGATAAAGCGTTTACCGGATTTCATCGATCTTATGATTTTCAATTCGCCTTTCTCGCAGTTGGGGCATTTGCCTATGAGTTTGGCGGCGCGTCGCATTGTTATGAACGCCTCCAGAAGGTTTTCGCCGACGGCTTTTTCATTGTTCTTGAAATTTGTAAGCGTTTTTTCTAGGATTAATTCCGCTTCCTTGATGACATCTTCTTTTTTTATTTCACCAGTTTCTATCTTTTCCATCTTAGCTTCGAAGCTTCTTGTTAATTCTTCCGAAAGTATTTCCGGCGAATATTTTTCTAGCGTGTTCGCGACTGTTAGACCCAGGTCGGATACTTCAATCGATTTTCCCAGGACGTATCCGCGCGAGAATAAAGTGCGTACAATCGTCGCACGCGTCGCCTTTGTTCCGAGCGAACGGGATTCCAGCTCTTTGACTAAGGAAGCTTCGTTAAAACGTTTCGGCGGCTGAGTTTCCTTGTTTAACATTAGTACGTTTCCTTCGAATGCGTCTCCTTTCTTGAAGTTCGGCAAAGATAAATCCTCGGCGGATATGTACGGCTTGTAGAAGCGCAGCCAGCCTTCTTCAATAGTTGTTTTCCCGGTGACGTTGAAGTTGTTATTACCTATCGAGAATGTGTACTTCACGGATTCGCGTGTGGCTTCTTCCGCGAACACGGCTAAAAATCTTTTGACAATCAGGTCGTATAATTTTTCCTGTTGGGCAGTTAATTTTTGTGGAAATTCGCCGGTCGGGTATATTGACGGATGGGCCGGGTCGGATTTTTCGCCTTCATTGGGCTTTAATTCGGATTTAGCCAACAGATCCTTGGCGAGTTTTGCGTATGTCCTTATTTTTGCAATCTGTTCGATGATTTTGCGGTGGCCTAATTGCTCGGGAAGTTTTTGCGATGACGTTCGCGGATAAGATATTAAGCCGGATTCGTATAGCGATTGGGATAAATTTTGTGTCTGTACAGGCGTGTAAC
Organism: uncultured archaeon; assembly: GCA_964476825.1. Lineage (GTDB taxonomy): Archaea > Aenigmatarchaeota > Aenigmatarchaeia > JACPZZ01 > JACPZZ01 > JACPZZ01. Next base: position 6,878 of record CAYZCD010000010.1, on the reverse strand, counting down.
CGAACCATCTGTACGCCTCGCTTTGCAGCGTGGTCAGGTCGAATGGCACGGGCGGTTTTTGCTTGTATTTTTTCGTTTCTATTTCAGTCACAACAGCTTTTCCTTTTTTGCAGTCGTCGACAATTTTTTCAGCTTCTTTTTTTTCCCAGAACCTTTCGGTTTCATGCTGGGCTATTATATCCATGTTCTCAGCTTTCAGGTGCAGTTCTATTTCCCAGAACGGAACCGGCACGAAGGCGCGGATTTCTTTTTCGCGTTCCGCCAATAATTGCAGAGAAGGACCTTGGACGCGGCCCGTCGACAATACGAAGAAACGGCCGGCCGCTTTCATGGCCAAACTTAAGGCGCGGCTCGTGTTTATTCCGTAATACCAGTCCAATACATGGCGGGCTAAACCTGCGTTAACCTGCCCGGCGTCCATGTTTTCTGATGCTTTGTCGTAAGATTCTTCCAATTCCGATTTGACAAGAGTCGAAAATTTCATCCTTTTCGCGTCATGCACGCCGCAGATGTATTCCAGGATGTTTTTCGCTATCACATCCCCTTCGGTGTCGTAGTCTGTGGCAACAATGAAATCGGATGCGTTCTTCGCAAGCATTGCGATGTTGTCAAAGTATTTTTTTGTGTACGCGCTTTTTTTGTTTTCGTAGATTGGTTTCCAGACTATGTCGAAAATAGGATAGCGCCAGCCTTTTGAAGCCTGTTTTAGCCCGAATAAGTGGCCTACTGCAGGCACGACAACCAGCTTTTTGCCGTTGCGGGTCAGTTCGTAATAACTTGCGCCTTCGTCGTTTTTTTGCGTTTCAACGCGCCCTTCGGCCAGTGATTGTGCTATACGGAAAGCGGCTTTCGGTTTTTCAGAAATAATTAGGGTGTAAGGCATGAGTCTCAACGGGATTTTGCTTTGGTCTGCAAGCAGATCGACTCCGGTAACCATATATAATATATATAATTTAAATAGGTTTTGAAAAAGTTTGAAATTGGCGGGTTCGATTTACGCATTAAATATTCATTATTTTTTATTATGCGTATTTTTTAAAATTTAATTGAAATTTACCGAAAATTTAATGTTTTTTTATGTTTTTTTATACTATTTTAATGCGCTTTTTGGTTAAATGCTTTTATAGCTGGAAGGTGATCTATGCACCTGTTTAACATGAAAATTTGCGGTTATTGCGGGATTGAATACCAGGATTCGAGAGCGGATTGTTTACGCTGCGGAAACAGGCTTAGAAACGTAGATTCAAAGGCGCCGATTGAGATGGGCTCGGGCGGTTCGGCGGGAAAACATGCAACTTATCTTGATTGGTGATTATTTTTGAACGATAATCCTTTCGCCGAACGGGATTTTTTTCGGTTCGAAGCCCAGGCGTTTAGCTTTTTCCCAGAAACTTTTGAACACGTCTTCAGAAACGCGGTTGTATTCTATGCCTTTTGCGCTTTTAGTTTTAATTATGAAACTTTTGATGTCATTGATCCTTGTGTATGAAAATTCCGTAACGGGCGATCCGAGATAATTTAAGATATCCTCGACCCGTTCCTTGATTACGCCTTTCTTTTTCAAAAGGTCGGTCCACATTTTGCGGCCGGAAACGTTTAGCGATTTTAAAAAGCATTTCACGCAGGTGACTTCGTTGCTCTTTGACACAATGCATTTGTCGCAAGAGAACTCGTTGCATACCGAACACGCTACGGGTTTTGTCGTGGTTTCGCCGCAGTTAGTGCATCGGATTGGCATGATATTATTTGTGTTATGAAGTTAAAATCTATTCTATGAAAGCTATAACGCCCGTTATCGCGTTAGTCATGCTGATGTTAATCACCGTGAGTATTGTTGGCATTGCTTACACGTGGTTTTCCGGGTTATTTTCTTCGCAAACATCGAGCCTTTTCAAAATATTGATTGTGAACAGGGGAGAAGCTATTGTCACAAATTTGGGCACTTCCATACTAAGCTCGTTTACAGCTAGCGTAGACGGGCAAACGGTTACGGCTTATACCGCTTCGCCCATCGCGCCGCAGGGATCGGGCAAGGTTATTTTGCGTGGTTTGCCCTCCACAAACGGAAAGCATGAATTGAAGCTGATAGGCGGATCCAATGTGCAGACGTATTCTTGGGAATATCCAACCATTGCGATTGTGAGGGAGGTAGGCTTGGGAGAAGGCGGGTGGGGAGCCCCTACAGGCGATGCGGCTAAAACATTTTTGACAAACCTTGGGTTTGCGGCGGATTTTGCCAGCGCCGACCAGGTAAACAGCAACCCAAACGCATACGATGTGATAATTTTTCCTCACGGCGAAGCTTTTCCCATGTGCGGCAAAAGTTACGTTAACACACCGAGCTGTAAAAACAATCCCGATGCCACCTGGACTAGAATGAAATCGTTTGTACAGAATGGCGGAATACTCATTGGGGTGTGGGGAGCGGGCTGGTGTTATGGTTATTATTGGACAGGTTCCGCCTGGACCAGGGATTTTTCTTACGACAACTGCAACCGGGAGACAGAAATGGGCGTCGGCAGTTACGTGGATACGAATGGTTATGACCATGACGCTTTAACTTCGGACGGAGCGAATGTCCTGGCGGGAATTGCAGTGGAAAACCTTCCAAAAAGCTCACGGGCAAAAAACGGGCTGACCACGCTTGTTGAAGTTGTGCACGATGCGAGCCATGCTGTAAAACCATCTTCGGATTACGGGATGGGAGTAAAGAATTATGGAAAAGGAATTTATTATTACACCGGTGCAGGAAGCCTTTTCAGCAATGTCGCCTATGCTCAAACTAGCTGGAGCTCGTTAATGACGTGGCTATTTTCGCAGATAAAGAAATGAGTTTTTGTGCAATGGAAGTATTTTAGTTCAAATTGCTATGATGATATTATATATGGATTTTTCAAAATTCGGCAAGTCTTTGGGGGGAGTGGAAAAGCGTATTAAGAACGCGAGCGGCTATCTTAATTCCGGAAGCCTCGACGGGCCGAATATAGAGTCTGCCGCGGCCGAGTACGGCAAAGCACGCTCCGAATTAACTTTGGCAGGATCTTACGCCAAAACGCCCGAACAAAAACAGCGATATGATAAGGCTGCGGAAAGTTTGCATGGAACGGCAAAAGCGATAATTAGCAAAGGTTTGGAGGCTGTCAAAGAGGATGTGGCCATGTCGGAGATTTATATGCAAGTGATGGGCGATGCTCCCCCCTCGGCTTACAATGCCAGCGTTACGAAAACGCCTAAATCACCATTTCCGATAATGGTGCCGAACCATCCGCGTGATCCTGTTGTGGAACGCGCTAACACATCATACGAGGCAGTTAGTGGAACGATAACACGTGCAGAAAAAAAGGCTGGATTATTCTAGACAAATAGCCGAGGCCGAAAACAATCCGGCTGCGAACACGGATATAGAATCTTTAAGGAAGAGCGTGGCTGAATTGCGACAGAAGCTTGAAGCGCGCGCCCGCGGGAATTAAACTTCTTTGACCAATGAGCGGATTGTTTCCGTTATTGTTTGTTCAGAATTGTGGGTTGGTTTCCAGCCTAAACTGCTGGCTAATGTTATATCCGGCTGGAAAATTTTGACGTCGCCTTTCCATCCCTTGGCCTCGTTTGATGTGAATTTTATCTTCGCATCCGTTTTCATTTCATTGATGACTATTTCAGCGATTCTTTTGATGCTGATGACGTCTTTTGAGCCAAGGTTAACTATGTTGACAAGTTCGTTTGTTGTTTCTATAACTTTGGTTATTCCGTTGACGCAGTCGTCCACATGAAGGTAGCATCTTTGCTGGGTCCCGTCGCCTAAAACTTCCAGTTCGGAAGCGTTTTTTCTCAACTTGGCTATGAAATCGTAGGCCGGTCCATGCCTCAGGCGAGGTCCGCCTACATTGGCGAAACGGAAGATCCAGGATTTCATGTTGAAGCTGTGGCAATATGCGGAGATCAGCGATTCGCAGGCCAGCTTTGAGGCGGCGTAGAGCGAATTGGGTTTTAGCGGTCCGTAAGTTTCTTTCGTGGGAACGGACGCGTTGCCGTAGATTATAGCCGAGGATGCGAAGGCGATGCTGCCGATGCCATTCGTTTTCATAGCCTCGAGTATGTTGTGGGTCATTGTGATATTGCCTATCATTTCCGGAGAAGCTGTTACGCTGGCTAGCGGGTTTGCGGCCAGATGGATGACCAGGTCCGCGTCTTTGATCGATGATAAAACGGAATTTTTGTCCAACAAATTGACGTTGACGTAATTTGCTTTTCTGTTCAATATCTTTCTCTTGTCCGGAGTAATGTTGTCGGCTACTGTGACGTTGTTACTTCCCACCAGAGACTCCACCAAATGTGAGCCTATGAAGCCGGCGCCGCCTGTGATTAGAATGCGTTTTCCATCGAGCTTCATGAAAACAAGTTATGGATTTATCGTTAAATAAGTGTGATGCGTCAAGCCTTGTGGCCATTAACCGAAGATTCCGCCGAATAGAGTTCGCCTTCCAAATTTACGGTTATGTCGTATAATTTTTTCCAATCAGGAGCAGTTTGTAATTGGCTAGTCGCGTAAGCTATGCCCACTACGGGCCGGAATTTCCTTTGCACCATGCCGTCCATAATTTCGTGCATGTGCGCAGGCAGCATGCCTTGTCCTGCGGGTTCTATGATGTCCACGACAGCTGCGTAGCCTTCCATTCTAGTAAGAAAGGTGAAGTCTTTGTCCGTTGGTGTGTTACCGTTCTTGTAATGGGCAAGAGAATCCGAGACGTATGGAACCATTGTGGCTTTTCCGGCCAGTTCCGGGCGGTCTGGAACAGTGAGAGAGACGGTTAGAATGTTGACAGGTCTATTTTCGTAAACACATCCGGTTTCCAGCCTGGCTGTTATGTAAACTTTCGTAGGGTCTGGAGGGTTCTGGGTGTTGTTGAATTTTTTTATCGCTTCACGGGTTTCCGGATCTAAGTTGAGAGCGTTTGTGCCTGCAGCAGGTTTTGTTTCATCTGAACCCATTTTATCCACCTTCAAGTAGGAGGAAAAATCTTCTCCTTTCGGAGCAAAAAGACCCACCACTAATTCGTTCAACTACAATTTATACTTTAATTTTCGGATTTAGAATTCGTTTTTGGCGCGAAATTCCCGGAAATAAAACAAAAAAAGTATTTATATCAGAAACATAAAATAAAAGTACTACTACAATCAAACTTCTGGACAAAGTTTGATTAATTGAAATTTAATCTGTCTGGACAACAGATTTTAGTTTCGTATGGACTTCGCAAATTTTCAGAGTTGTTAATGCAAAACCTTTCAACAGTTGGACTTCTGCTAAAAAATTTCTAAGAAAGATTGGTGAAACTTATATAAAAAGTTTTGGGTCAAACTTTTGGAACCAAGCAAGCAAAGCTTGCTGGTGCAGTTTTCGCAAGGCGAAAACTAGCAAGTTTGATCAAAAGGGTCGTTTTTGGCCGATCGGAGCGCATAATGTGCGTGACGAAAATAATGGGGGTGCGGAAGTTGAGTTTACTTCAAAACGCGTTTGAAAAGGCGTATGAGTATAAGGAAACCGGATCGACGGAAAAATTCGACATGAAAACATTGGAAGAAAAAATTGCGACCGAATTCGGAATAGAAGTCAAGAAAGCAAAGATTATGGTTTTCGGGTGCGGGGGCGGCGGGTGCAATACCATATCCAGGCTAACGGAGATGGGAGTTGACGGCGCGGCTACCGTGGCTGTTAACACGGACGCAAAAGCGTTGGCAATGACAAAAGCCGATAAAAAGATTTTGATCGGCAAAGACATCACAAGAGGGCTGGGAGCGGGCGGTTATCCTGAAATCGGGAGAAAGTCGGCCGAAGAAAGCAGGCAGCAAATAAGGGAAGCAATACAAGGCTGCGACATGCTTTTCGTAGTGGGCGGCATGGGCGGTGGAACCGGAACTGGTTCCGCACCGGTTGTGGCGCAGATCGCCAAAGATATGGGTTCGATGGTAATCGGAACAGTCACGATGCCTTTCAAGATAGAAGGCGCGCGTATTGTGAAAGCCGAAGACGGTTTAAGCAGATTACGCGAGAACTGCGACAGCGTTATTGTAATTGAAAACGATAAGCTGCTGGAATTCGCGGGCGATTTGCCTTTGCAGCAAGCTTTTGCTTTAGCTGACGAGCTTGTGGCAACAATGATCAAGGGCATTTCAGAGACGATAAGCCAACCGTCGCTGGTCAATTTGGATTACGCGGACGTGAAGGCGATAATGCATTCCGGCGGAGTCGCTGCGATTGGGTTTGCGGAATCGACCAGTTCGA
>CAYZCD010000010.1:0-552 GCA_964476825.1 uncultured archaeon | reverse complement strand
GCATTGATACACATAACCGGCGGGGCCGATTTGAGGCTGGACGAAGTAAACGTCATTGGCGAATACGTCTCGAAACAGCTGGACCCATCGGCCCAGGTGATCTGGGGAGCGCGCGTTGTGCCGAACTTTGGAAACAAAGTGCAGGTAATAACGATCGTGACCGGAGTTAAAAGCCCGTACATATTGGGACATGAGTCTGCTGAAAAATTACAAACAGGCGAGGTCTCGAGTGAACTCGGTATTGAGATATTGAGATAAGACAACGATCTTTTGGCGGGTAGGCTAACCTACCCGCCCATTTTTATTTTTTTGAAAATTCGCATCAAATTAAAATTTGTATTCTTCCAATTTGTACAATTTGGTCACCAGGACTTCTTTCCAGTCACCTATGATGTCTGAAAAAACTTGACGGATCTCGTTCTTTCTTTTTTCCAAATCTTCGGTGTCTGCCGCAAGTATCACAATGTAAAGGTCGTAATCGCCGGCCATCGACATCCAAAATGCTTAGAAAAGGGAAAAGTGTATACGCAGAATTGGGAACAGGGATAAGGA
>CAYZCD010000009.1:10322-29164 GCA_964476825.1 uncultured archaeon | reverse complement strand
TCTTTTGTTAGTTTCACAAACCCTGTCGACCCGACGCCCGCAGGCACACGGTCGAATAATTTGTCAACCAAAGTTTTCATGTGCGGTTTAACATCCTTAAGTGTGAGATTTGTTAACACTAAACGCATGCCGCAATTTATATCAAATCCAATGCCGCCAGGCGATATAACGCCTTCTGTTGCGTCAAACGCAGCAACGCCGCCTATTGGAAATCCGTACCCTGAATGGCCGTCGGGCATGCAAAACGCATGCTTGATAATGCCCGGCAATGTCGCAACATTTGTTATCTGGTCAAAAACGTGTAAATCCATCTGGTCAACGATTTTCTTTGACGCGTAAATGCGCGCAGGCACGCGCATTTCTTTTTTAAAAGTTTTCGGTATTTCCCAGACGTAATCGTTTATTTTTTCAAGTTTAGGTTTCTGCAAGTTGTCTCGAAAGCCCATCAAATTTCAACTCCTAAAAAGTCTATAATATTAGGCGGGAAGAAACCTTATATACATAGCTTACAAAATTGGTTTGATCGTTATGCCTATATCGTCCGCACCGTACACAAGAAAATACGCCCACACCAAAACAAGGGGCGCGGAAACAAACGTAAATTGCGGTTTCTGCGGTCGTTTAGTTCCGCGCTACAAGACGTTCATCAAATACCGAGGTTTTCGCATAACCGACCCGGGCATTCTCAAATCCGTAGACCCGATGTACGTTTCTGTATATTCCCAGAAAGTATATGCCTGCCCAAGCTGTGCTCGCCACAGGGGAATTGTAAAGCCCGGCAAAAGTATACGCAAAAAACACCACAACACCATGGGAAGGCCGATGGGCTAGCGTGGCCCGATTCTTGTTCTAACCGACCGCGATTAATAATAATAGGCTTGAAGCCGAATATTATTCAAGCCATGCTAAACGTCACAACCCTTCGGGGCGCACTTCGCAGGAAACTTTCAAAAAACGACCAAAAAACCACGGTTTACGACAGCGTATATACCATTTTTACCAAGAAACAGCGCAGCCCTCCTGTGATAGCAAGTTTATCAGACCACCTGCACGAGATTAACGTACGATACCCACTGATAGATCCATTCCTTTACGCGAACATCGTATGGGATCCGGAAAAAAGCGAGCTTGTTTACAAGGTTATCGAACCGTACATAACGGAGGATGACAAAAAACTCATCGAAACAATAACGCAGGATTTGATGGAGCTTCTTGAGGTCGAATTGTCCTCCATAACAAAAAGGGCCGAAGCCGTCAAGTATCTGGAAGATCATGTGAAAAGGATAATCAACGAGGCCGGCATCGACGTCCCGAAGCACAAATACGGAAAATTATTCTATTACATCTACAGGAACTTCATCGGGCTCAATAACATAGAACCCCTGATGAGCGACCCCCGCATAGAAGATATAGGATGTGACGGGGTGGGCGTCCCTATTTACATCGTCCATAGAGTCTTCGGATCGATCAAGACCGACATAAAATTCGATGACCTGGAATCTTTAAGGAACCTAGTCGTTAAAATCGCGGAAAGGTGCGGCCGCTACATAAGCTACGCTGAACCGATACTGGACGGCAGCCTGCCGGACGGCTCGCGCGCCCACGCATCGCTGTCATCCGATGTAACTACCCACGGCCCGACATTTTCAATAAGGAAATTCAGGGAAGACCCATTTTCTCCCGTGGACATCATTGGGGTGGGGACCGCATCGGCAGAATTACTATCATACATGTGGACGGCCGTCGAGCACGGCTCAAGCATATTGCTCTGCGGCGGCGTCGCAACAGGCAAAACTTCGCTGTTAAACTGTTTATCCATGTTCATAAAACCGGAGCAGAAAATTGTCAGCATAGAAGACACGCGCGAGCTTAGTTTGCCCCACGAGAATTGGATACCAAGCGTCTCCCGCGCCGGTTTCGGGATACCAAACGCATCCGGCGAAAAATACGGCGAAGTTAGTTTATTCGATTTGTTAAAAGGCTCCTTCCGCGAAAACCCGGATTACGTTATTGTGGGAGAAGTCCGAGGTAAAGAAGCGTACGTAATGTTCCAAGGCATGGCTTCCGGCCACCCGTCAATGACAACGATGCACGCAGATTCCATAGAGGGTGTTATACGAAGATTGATAACGCCTCCGATCGAATTGCCCCCGTCCCTGATAGAGTCGCTGGACATGATTGTCGTTTTATCCCACGCACGCGAAATAGGAAAATCCGCAAGGCGCATAACGGAAATAGACGAAATAGAATCGATGGATACGGTCACCGGAAAAGTGCACCACGTCAAATCTTTTACATGGGACCCCATTACGGACACGTACCAAAAAAAAGAGGACAGCGTTTTGTTCAGAAGGATCGCGTCTAAGATGGGGATCGAATTCGACGATATAATGAAGGAAACGAAAAGAAAAGAGCTTATCATAAATTGGATGATCGAAAAAAAAGTAACCAAATTCGAAGATGTTGCAAACATCGTAAGCCTCTATTACAAAGACCAGCACACGCTGATGGACTGGGTGGATAAAAAATTGGAGCCTTTTTCGACCATTAGCAAGGAAGACATAAAAAGAATGAGAACATCCGCAAGCGGCATGAGGATACTGGGCGAAAAATAAATTGAAAAATGTGATATTTGGATGGACCGCATTATTACAGGCATCGAAGGTTTTGACGAGATGGTAGCAGGCGGGCTTCCAAAAAATTCTTTAACGCTTTTAACAGGAACTTGCGGAACGGGCAAAACTACACTCTGCGCCCAATTCCTGTACAACGGAGCGACAAGGTTCGGAGAAAAGGGGGTCTACATATCGTTCGAAGAAAACCCGGAGATAGTAAAAACTGATATGAAAGAATTCGGAATGGATTTTGACGCGCTCGAAGCGGAACGCAAAGTCATATTCATCAAATATGATCCATACCACATAGAGGACATTTTCGACATCATTGAATCTAACATACGCCTTACAGGCGCGACAAGGGTTTGCATAGATTCAATCTCTGCGCTGGGCCTGTACGTGCGCGACATACCCGAATTGCGCAGGATGATATTCAATTTAGGAATGACTTTGAGGAAATTGAATTGCACATCGATAATAACATCGGAAATACCGCCCGGCTCGACGGGCATCTCGCGTTTCGGGGTTGAGGAATTTATCAGCGACAGCGTTGTGGTGCTTTATTATTTCAAAACCGAGACGACTTTCACGCGCGCAATAACGATATGGAAAATGCGCGCCACGAACCATTCCAAAAAGATCCACCCGTACGAAATCACCGACAAAGGCGTGGTAACATACCCGCAGGAAGAAGCTGTGATGAGGTAATTTTTTCGCAGGCGGCCGGCAAAAGCGATTTTAAGCGGTGACGGCTACTAATAATATACAGATCCCAATGGCGCGCAATATGGTCTCATTGGCCACTTCCATTTTCGGCTGGATACCCGAAAAATATGAAAAAGAACTGCAACCCGTAAAAGTCGGGCTCGAACGGTCAGGAATGCGTTATCTTCTGAAAACATGGGTCTCGATATCAGCAGCCGTTGGTGTGGGCGCAGGCTTGTTTTCAATTGTCCTTCTGTGGATCTTGACAATTGAGCTGAAAATGGAAATTTCCAACGTGCTGGTGTTCGCGGTTCTCTTGCCTCCGCTGTTCGCAATGTCAACTTTCCTCGCCATGGCTTTTTACCCGTACCAAAAATCTGTATCAAGGAAGCGGTCGATAGACGCAAACCTTCCCTTTGCGTTGAACCACATGGCAGCCATCGCCGCATCCGGCGTCCCGATTTACGTAATGTTCAATTTATTGGCAACTTTCAAGGAGTACGGTGAAATTTCGGCCGAGGCAAAAAAAATCGTCCGCAATGTCGACACATTCGGCCTTAGCATAACCAGTTCGATACAGCAGGTTTCAGAAAGGACTCCGTCAAAAAATTTCAAACAGCTTTTGGAAGGCGTAAGGTCGGGGATAGAAACAGGAGGGGATTTAAAAAAATTCCTGAATGACCAGGCCAAAGACTCTTTATTTGATTATCGTATAAGAAGGGAAAAATACATGGAACTTCTGGCCACGTACGCAGACTTCTACACGGCCCTTTTGATCGCAGCCCCGCTGTTCCTGGTTTCGATATTAACTGTAATGAACATGATAGGCGGCGCGCTGGGCGGGACGTCGATAGAAAGCATAATGGTGCTGGGAATTTTTGTGGCCCTTCCGCTTGTAAACATAGCGTTCCTGGCATTCGTCCACATGACCCAGCCGGAGGTGTAAAAATGGTATTGAAGAAAGCAGGCATTATAAACTGGATACTAAGGAACAAGAAGAAAACGGCAATAATCGGAGGCTCGCTGGTAGTCGCCACAATAGTCACGGCGATAAACCTGATTTATTTCACGAAAGACACTGTGATTTTCCAGCTGCTTGGCTCGTTGGCTGTGTTACTCGCACTGGGTCCGTCTTTGGCTATAAGCTATTCGGAATATTCGAGGGCGCGCGCGATAGAAACAGAATTTCCGCTTTACATCACAGACGTCGTAGACGGCGTGCGCGCAGGCATGACATTGCCCATAGCCATGAAAGCCGCATCGAAACACGATTATGATAAACTTAATTCCCACGTGAGGCAAATGTCTGCCCAAATGGACTGGGGCGTGCCGTTCGACGATGTATTACGCGCATTCGCGGAATCTGTCGGAACCCCGCTGATAAGGCGTACCGTAGCGACCATAATAGAAACCCACCGTTCCGGCGGTAACATAGTAGAAGTTTTACAGGCCATATCGGGCGCAATACTCGAAGTCAACAGGATAAAATCCGAACGCGCCTCGCATATTTACGGGCAGATGATAACAGGTTACACAATATTTTTCGTTTTTCTTGCCGTGCTAATCGGGCTCCAAAAGTTTTTACTTCCGTCCCTTTCGGGTTTAGGCGGCGGGCTCGAAGGGGGATTATCAGGCGACGTGAACAAAAACCTTTACGACCTGATGTTCACCGCAATGATAGTCATCCAGGGCGGATTTTCTGGGCTGGCAATAGGCAAAATGGCAGAAGGCTCATTCTTCGGCGGATTTAAACACTCAGTCGCCTTAGTCTCAATAGGCTATGGGGCCTGGGTTGCAGCTGGCGCAATTGTAGTGTGATTTTTATCAAATCCCAGATATTTGGGCAAAAGCCGGAGAAATACGGCGAAATAAAATTTCAGCGGTATGCCCGGTTTTTTCACACCCCCGGTATTCACAAAATTTTTAAACACCTGTTCCACCATATAATTCTTTCCCTCAAAAGCTTCGAATACGGAATTTACAACGTTTGTATCGCTCAGCAGTTTCATTATCCTGTAGCGTTCCTTGAACTCGCCTTCCATCCGCTTGTCCAGGTTTTTTTCGTATTCCGAAAGGATCTTGTAAGAAAAATCGCCTGACGCCATTGATTTTTTTATCGTGTCTGCGGCGATTTTTGCGCTAACGACCGCATTGCCGACACCGCCTCCTGTAAGGGGGTCTATCAAAGAAGCCGCGTCCCCGATTAAAATAAATCCGTCGCCCGCCCGTTTCCTTTTCTGCGCGCCTGTGGGCAAATTCCACCCGCGGATTTCCGAAATTTGTTTGGCGTTTTTGAATTTGTAAGAAATCCTGGAATTTTTTATTGCCCGCTCAAGAAGCGTTTTGAGATTCAATCTGCGTTCCTGTATCTCCGACGCCAGCATTCCCAGCCCGACGTTGCACGTGTTATTTCCAACGGGAAATATCCAAAAATATCCCGGCATGCATTCGTCCAAAAAATGTATCTCCATCCTACCGGAATTCATGTCGACATTTTCATAATATGCGCGTATTGCAACATGTGATTTTTTAGTATCAAAATTGTTCAGCCCAAGCTTGCGCGCAACAATTGAAGTCGCGCCGTCTGCTCCGACCACGATTTTTGCGCGCAACTCGATTTCATTTCCGTTCTTTTTTACGCCTTTGACGCCCGCAACTTTAAAACCGTCCATGATCAAATCCGTGACTGTGAAATTCTCCATGGCCTCGGATTTTTTTTTCGCCTGTTCAAAAATTACATTATCAAATATCTCCCGCTTGCAAACGTATTGGTGGAAACCCGAACCTTCAGACGTTTCCACGGTCATTCCCGACGGCGAAGATGAAACCAGCCCGTAAATCATGGAATGCTGTAAATTTTTTATTTCTTCTTCTACCCCTATATCCCTCAGTATATCGGCGCATTTATCGCTTATTTCGTCGCCGCATGTTTTGTCTCGCGGGAATGAGGCCTTATCGACTAAAAGTGTTTTTATGCCGTCGCGTCCCAGAAGCGTTGCGCAAGAAGAGCCCGCGGGCCCGCCCCCGACGATTATGACATCGTATTCAGTTTCCATACAACCAGCTAAAAAATAGGGTCGCAGTAATTTAAAAATTGCACGATCAGGCGACTTTTATGTCCGTGGACTCTATAGTCGCGGTTGAGGCAGAGTTGGAGCCGCTGCAGTTGTGAGGTATCCTGACCCTCGTTATTGCCACACTGTCAACGCTTGTATTGCTGATCGCGGCGGGCGACCCCGGCGATAAACTAAGATTTACCGGGTTTATAGCATATTCAGAACTGCTGCCGTTATTGTAGATGACTATCATCTTGAAATCCCCCAAGGGAACATTTCCCTGGTTGATTATTTCAACGGAAAATCTTTTCTGTGTCGAATTGTAAACAGGGCTTTCAAATGCCAGCCACGCAGATGAACACCCGACTTGCTTGGAACCTTTTTCATTAAGTATTTGCGTTTGTGTGCGCGAATAATCCAAAACCCAGTTGCTTAATATTATTGCGACCGCCATGGTGAAAGCGACCAAAAGGACAGTTGCAACAAGAGGGGACAGGCCTTTTCTTTTCATTTTATCATTCCTTATCGATTATTTTGCCCGACTGGTAATAAATCTGTTTAAGACGGCTGTGTGAGCCCTAAAATTGCCACTTGGTTCTGGCATAACGCGGTTACGCGCACACGGTTCCACGAAACCCCGCCTGGCAGCGAACCGCTGAGTATGTAATTAGTGAATTTTGTCACAGACCCCAACCCGATATTTCTGGTGGTGTTATCGGTGCTTGGTATGGTGGTATTAACATAGGATATCCCGTTCGCATCACGCACTTCTATACCCGTGATATTGAGAGTTTCCGTACCAGCAGTGTAAGTGACCGTTAGATTGATGGTATTACCGATTACGGAAACGTCTGTGCGGGAGACATAAAGCGTGGAATACGCGCACTTTGTCTGCTGGTCGCCTCTTTGCGCAACTACCGTAGTCTGCTGCTGCGTGAAACCGGTGATCCAAGTAACTATGATAGCAGCCACGGCCATTGTAAATGCGACTAGAAGTACGGACGCTACCAGAGGCGAAAGGCCTTTCAAATGTTTCATGTCAATATAATTTGTTCGTAGGCTGTTAAATAATATATAATAGCGATAATCCGGCGGCCTGTTTGGCAGTTTGATAATTTTTTCTATTTCAAAGAAACTACCAAAAATTCACCCGATCCGCCAAAAAAACCTAAGCTGAGGAAATTGAACCCGCGACCGTGTACTGGTTCTGGCATAACGCTGTGACACGGACCTTGCTCCATGAAACCCCGCCTGGTATTGCACCGCTGAGTATGTAATTAGTGAATTTTGTCACAGACCCCAAAGCGATATTTTGGACGGCCGTATTGTTTACCACGGTTATATTCACATATGATATGCCGTTTGTATCACGCACTTCAAACCCCGTTATGTTCAACAATTCGGAGCCCGCAGAATATACCACAGTAACGTTCAGTGTATTACCCACGACTGCCACATCGTTCCTGGGTATCGTAAAGCTCGAATAGCTGCATTTGGTCTGCAAGTCGGCGCGTTGCCCTACTGTCGTAGTTTGTTGCTGTGTGAAACCCGTAATCCAGACAACCAATATCGCAGCGACTGCCATTGTAAATCCTATCAGAAGTACGGACGCTATTAACGGAGATAAGCCTTTTTTGTTCAAATTCTCATTCATCCTTTAAAATTATCTGATATTTTAAGATGGTCTCGTTACGCCGGTAACAGCGTATTGGCTTTGGCATAATCCTGTCACACGCAACTCGCTCCAAGCCGCGCCTGCAGGCACGGTACCAGTTAAAATATAATTAACAAATTTGTTCTGGGTTCCGACAGCCCAATTTCTTGTCTCATTGGCGGCAAGGTTTGTCAATATTGTTGTGTTCGTGTACGTAACCCCGTTAGCATCACGCACGCTGAATCCCGTAATATTCAGTGTTTCAGTCCCGCCCGCATAAGTAACAGTTACATTAATTACATTGCCTACGACATTGACTTCGGAATTGTCAACCGTAAGCACGGAGTAACCGCATTTTATCTGGTTCTCACCTCGCTGGCCGACTACTGTCGTTTGCTGCTGCGTGAAACCGGTGATCCAGTTTATTATTATGGCCCCGACTGCCATTGTAAATGCTACCAGAAGTACGGACGCTATTAACGGAGATAAGCCTTTTTTGTTCAAATTAAATCCCTTTGCTTTTAATTAATTGTTCGCTAGATACTTATAAACATTTTAAACTGTCTTGTCGACGAACGAATACTCCGGGCAATTGGAAACCACCTTGAACCTAGTCACATTCGCAACCCCGTTGACTATGAACGACCTTGGCTCGCCGGGCGACAAGGTCGTATTTTGCCTGTTCGTAACGCTCGCGTCAGTTTCCAATGGGATACGGCTTATACCGCTTCCATTGTAAAGGAATAATGTGAAATTTTGAAGGCCTATCCTCCCGTCATTGTTTACTATCATTATCAGCTGGTTGGCAACTTTGTCATAACTGTACGTGTCCAGGTTCATCCTGGCGTAAACGCAGTTAGCCTCGTTGCCTTTTGTGGTTAACGTATTAGTTTGTTGTGTCATGTATTGTGTGGCCCAAGTCGCCAATATCGCAGCTATTGCCATGGTAAATGATATGAGAAGTACGGATGCGACTAAAGGCGAAACACCCTTCTTAAAACGCTGTGCCATGAGATACTTTTCGTTTTTGCCTCTTAAATATTATTTAAAAAGAATCAGGCATACTTTTTCGTCACTTCTATTATCTTCGCTATGTCTTCATCGGACAGGTCTATAACATCTTTTTGAAACAAGACCTTTACGTCTTCCGCCGCCTTGGGTAAATTATTTACTATTTTAACAATAAGGTCTTCGCGAAGTTTTTCTATGGAATGAAGTTCTTCGGTTATCTTTTCGTCGTCGTCAAGCTTGGAGAATTTACGCAGGTGTTCAAGGCTGGATTTTTGTTCGTAACTTAGCTCGCCTTCCTTTTCCCTCTCTTCCAGGATTTTTTTGGCTTTTGGATAGGAAACGAATTTTTCCTGCACTACCTTCATTTTCCCAGCCTCCGAATATGTTCAGATTTGACAGCCAGGGTTTTCATCTTGTTGCCGTCCATCACATTGACAATATAGGCTTTTCCCCTCTTTCCCGCGATTTTGCCCGCCATTCCCTTGAACCTGGGAAAAGGCATGCCTTTCGGGGACGCGGAATCCGGCAATATCACGACAACATCGCCCTCAACAAAAGACTGCAAATATTTGGTTATAGGTGTTTTCTCGTGCTTTTTTAATTTCTTCCTTGTGCCCCACCTTACACCATGAGATCTCGTTACCATAAATTTCACCTTGTTTTCTTCTGGTTGGCTGGCTCATACAAAGTATGAATCTAGCTGCCGATGCTTCTGTTTACTTAGTGGGCAAACATATTAAACCTTGATTTTTCCTATTTCAACAACGTCCAAAGCCTTCACTTTGGCCTTGTTGTTCGTTATTCCTGTGAACGACGGTTCCGTCCGCCCGTCATCGCCTGAGACCAATTCTTTGACATACATACCCGCTTCAGTTTTTACCAAAAACTCGGCCTCCTTTTTGGAAATAATCCGCCCCTTTAACCCCAAAATACGCCGTTCCCTGACAAGATCCGCCCTGCGGTGCGCCACCCTCACAGGAGTGCGCTGCTTAACCAGGTTTTTTATGCCCATTATTTTTTTCATATCATCCTTTTTTATCGGTTTTTCAAAAACCACAGTGATCTTGTACGTTTTCGTCAGCTTGGCTGCCTTTATTTTCCTGGCTGTGTCCTTGTCGCAGAATTTTACCAATTTAACTTTAACCCTGCGATCTCTGTTAACCTCTTTCTCAAGCTTCTTCAATTGTAATTTTCTTTTCACCGGAATCTGAAGTTCCATCACAAACGGTCTCCATCCGAGGCAGCGCGCATCTATATCCTCACGTCCGGCCCCGTGCATGCTGCTTCCCGAAGCCTTCGCAGCTGCGATCAAAGGCTTTGCTATTATTTCCTCCACAGAAGTCGCATACATTTTTCCTTTATTTTTGCAGTTTTCGCACCCCTTTCCATTGCAATGCCTGCAGGGCCATTTAGTTTGCGGAATCCCGCGCACGAGTTTTTGGTACAAGCCATAAATCCAGATTTGAGAAGGTTTTATTTCAACATCATTTCTGTCCATGTCAAACAATACCACAATATCGGGATTTCCAAAATCCGCTTTCTTGCCCGTCTTTTTTTCAATTAACTTTCCCAGTTCCCTGTTTATTTCCGCCTTAATCGGCTCGCAATGCTCCGCCCCGAATTCTTCCCATAACGCTTCTTCGCGACCGGCCATGCCACCGGAAACTTTCGTCCCAACGACAAAGTTATCATATTCAAACTTGGACAATTTTTTCATCGCATTGTTTGATATGGAATCCAAATTATCAAAAAAATTACCGCATATCTTGCATAGTTGTTTCTGTTTTTTTATTTTGCGCTTCACATTCCTGAAATCATAATTGTCAATATTAATCCCGTCAATTTCAATTTTCTCGCCGGCGTCCTCGGAAAAAGCAAAAACGTCGCGAATCGCCTTCCCTCTAATCGCGTTTGTCGTGCCTTTGGTCAACTGCGCAAATTGGCGCCCTAAGCAATGGTCGCAAACGTAGCCGTTCTTCAAGATCGCCTTTGCCTTTTCCAAAATTTGGATGTTCATAATTTTTTCACGTTCGCCGAATTTTTATTTACCTCAATCACAGCGCAATGCGGATTGCCGTCAGGCCCCAGGCCAGTAGCGGAACCCGGATTGACGAATATTTTTCCGTTTCGCTCCCAAATGTCCTGTTCGTGCGTATGGCCGTACAACAATATGTCTGCGTTATAACGTTCCGCAATAGCAAACAACTTATCCCTGTCTCCGCGCGGTTTGACTTCATCGCTGTGGGTAATAACTATCTTTTTTCCTTCTATATCAATGCGCTCCATTTTCGGCAGGTTTAGATGGTCCATATTTCCGCGCACGATTTTGTAAGGTTTGCCCGAATTTTTAACAAAATCAACAACTCCAGCACCTGTCAAATCCCCCGTGCATAATATCATATCGCACGCGTAAAGTTCTTTTTTAATTTCATCCGGAATTTTATTGGCACGGTCCGGAATGTGCGCATCGCCGAAAACTCCTATCTTCATTTTGTTTCACATCTTCATTCCAAACTGTTTCGCCAGTTGGGCGAAGCCCCCGCGTTTTAAATTTTTTCCGCCCATCATCTTCATCATTTTTTTCGTGCGGTCGTAATGTTTTATCAGCTCTTTCACGCCGTCTTCTTCCAGCCCGCTGCCCGACGCTATCCGCTTTATCCTTTTATTATCTATGACCGACGGGTCCAGTTTCTCTTTTCTCGTCATGGAATCCATCGCAACTTTCCATTTCTCCATCTGTTTTTCCTGCACATCCAACACGCCTTCGGGCAATTTCAACCCGGGTATCATCTGCATTACCTGCTTCAACGGTCCCATTTTCTTTATCGATTCAATCTGCTCGTAAAAATCATTCAGTGAGTATTTGCCGCTCATCATATTTTCGGCTGATTTCATCAGTTCGGGTGATTTGATTTCCTCGGCCTTCTCAATCAGGCTTTGCAAATCGCCGTATCCGATTAAACGCGAAACGAAACGTTTTGGGTCGTAATTTTCAAACTCATCGACCTTCTCCCCGACACCGATAAATTTTATCGGCGCGTTCACAATTGCACACGAACTAAGCGCAGCGCCCCCTTTGGCGATTCCGTCCATTTTCGTAACAATGATTCCGGTTATCCCGACAAGTTTAGAAAACTCTTCGGATTGCTTGCCCGCGGCCTGGCCCATTTCTGCGGGTATAACCAAAAAGATTTCGTCCGGTTCAACAGAAGCTTTTAATTTTTTCAATTCGTCCGCTAATTCAACGTCCAACGCATTGCGACCGGCAGAATCAAAAATTATTACATCCCTGTCCGAGAATTTTTTAATCGCCTCTTCCGCAGTTTTAGAAGCGTCCCTGCCTTGGGCGTAAGACGGAACGCCGATTTGGCTTCCGAGCTGTAGTATTTGTTCCTGTGCGGCCGGACGGAACGTATCACAACCCACAAGCGCAGGCTTCAAGCCTTTCCGCAGGAAAAACTTTGCAAGCTTTGCGGAGGTTGTTGTTTTGCCGGAACCGAATAACCCGACCAAAAGTATTTTTTGTTTTTTTAACTCAATACTGCCGGTTTCGCGGCCCAAAAAATTTACCAGCTCGTCATAAACGGTTTTTATCATGTGTTCTTTCGCAGTCATGCCTGGGGCAGGTTTCTCGTTCAAAACTTTGTCACGTATTTTATCTGACAATTTGGCCACAAGTTTCACGTCAACATCGGCCTGCAACAAAGCGCGCTGCAAATCGCGCACAAACTCATCTACCGCGGCCTTGTCCACAAAGCCTTTGCCTGCTATTTTCCTCAAAGCGTTTGATAACGATTCACCGAGCTTTTCTAGCACCATAACATCACTATTATATTTGACAATATTAAACCAGGGTTCAACAAAATTTATACGTCAATAGCCGATTTTTATTCATATTTATTGTTACTACTTACAAGTGAAGTTTCATATGTTAAATTTAGTCCCGCAGTTGTTCGGTGAAAACAGGTTCGTAATACAAGGAATCGCGGAATCACATCCGGCAACCATCCTGAATAGGGCTCTTTTCGCGGTGGGAATTAGGTTCGGCGGTGAATTAGAAGATGGACCCATTGACAACGACTATCTTAAAAAAATGGCAATGGATGAAAACATCGAAAAAGATTATTGGGAAAGTTGGAAATGGCTGGTTATGGACCAAACAAAAGATTATAATTTACAAAAATTTGCGGTTGAAACCATAGAACGTGCGCAAAATATATCGTCCGAAGAAAGAACATTAATTGAAGCGTGCAAACCGAAAACCCTTTATATGGAAGGGTGTTCGGAATTTCCTTCTTCCGTAATCGGGTTCGTTGCAGAAAATGAAGGGATTAAAGTGGTTTATCTTGACGAAGGTTTTAAACCATATAAAGAATGGCAAAAAAACAGATTTAACTTGAATCTGTCATACGTTCAAAGAGGCCGCGAAGCGCATTGGATCGGCCGCGTTGTTAGCAATAAACCAAAGGGAAATTCTTTGCTTATCACGGGAAGAAACCATTTAATACCGCCGTCCCCGGAAAGTGTAAACCAGGAGCCGTCACGAGCCCACATAGGAAAATTTCCCGATTTGTTAAGGGCAGCCGGCGTGAAATTTGAAATGTATATCGATCTCAGTGTACCGAGAACCGTCGGTCTTGCGCCCGCACTTTATAGAATATGAGGTTTTCAGATTGGCCAAACAAAAAATTTATGGGCTCGGGGAAAGCCATCCGCCGGTATTGATATCGCTCGTAACAAGAGAAATTGACCGCCTGCTGGACGATTTTGCGGCCGGTATTCAAATGCCTCCTTCTCTGGAAAACGCCGCGAAAAATTACAGAAAAGCCACAGACAAAATTTTCAGGCTAAGGCCGTATGCAACTTTATACGACGAACTCGAAGAAGAACGCGTCTGGGAAGAATTTATAGCCGCAATAGGCGGCATTCCGCTTCCTGATGACCTAAAACAAAAAGGAATCACATACATACGAAAGGCGAGATCAACTTTGGAGCATGAAAAAGAAATTATAGACCGAATAAAACCTGAAATCTTGTACGTTGAAGGCGTAAAAAGATCCCACTACGGGATAGTCGGTTCCGCAATCCACACGGCCGGGCAAAGCGGATCAAGAATAATTTATCTGGACGAAGGCTCGGAATATTTCAGAATAGCGAACAGGAAATCAAAATTGCACGGGTCTGATTTCACAGGATCGCAAGAACATTTGGATTTGCAAAGAAAACGCGAAGATAAATGGAAACTGCGCGTCAAAAGGAACATGCCGTCGGGAAACTCGCTGATGATCGCCGGACACGCCCACATAGACAGGCAAAACGAAAATTACCCTTTCATCGGGCGGGTGCCGGAATTAATGGAAGAACTCGGGATTGATTTCGAAATGGTCGCTAATTAAACAGCCTGCCGACTATTTTATCCGCGTCAAATTCTTCCAAATCCCCGTAATTCTGCCCGGTTCCAAGGAACAAAATAGGTTTTTTAATTGTATGCTTCGCAGACAAGATAGCCCCGCCTTTCTCATAGACGTCAACCTTGGTAAAAACAACCGAATCGATGCCGACGGCCTCGTCAAACTTTTGCGCCTGCTCAATTATGTCGTTGCCGGTTAAACTGTCCAAAACGAGTATTTTCATCCCCGGGTTGTTTACACGGCAAACTTTCCTCAATTCATCGATCAAATTCGCATTGACATGGGTCCTGCCCGCCGTATCTGCTAAAACGACATCGATGTTATGCGTTGTTGCGTACTTCATCGAGTCGAATATGACTGCCGCGGAGTCCGCGCCGTAATTGTGCTTGATAACTTTTATCCCGAGCTTGTCGCCGTGAATTTGCAATTGCTCGATACTGGCTGCGCGGAATGAGTCGCCCGCCGCAAATATGCAGTTAATGCCGTTAACTTTCAAATAGTTTCCTATCCGAGCAAGGGTTGTAGTTTTGCCTGCGCCGTTGAATCCGACGAACAAAAACAGGACCGGTTTATCATGTCCCGAGATAAATTCCAGAAGGTTTATTTTTTCCTGGGAGAGTATGTCCAAAACGCTTTTCCTCAGCGAATCTTTTATAGTATCTTCAATCTTGGAGCGTTTCACGCTTTTTCCGATTAAACTTTTTTCAACATCGACGCAAATTTTTTCTGCTACATCAAGCGCCACATCGTTCTCCATCAGGCCCATTTTCAAATCGTCGATGATTACAGAAACGTCCTCTTCTTTTACCTCAATTTCCGTCACGCGTTTTGTGAATTTTTTGGTTATATTTTCAAGGAAGCCGGCCTTCTTCGGCGTTTCCTGTTTTGTTTTTTCTTCTTCCAATGCCGAATTAACTGCAGTTTTTTCAACGGCCCCTTCTTTTTCCGCCAAAGGATTTTTTAATTCTTCGCCGGATTCAATTTTCTCGTTTACCGGCTCAATTTCGGCAATTTCTTCAAGTTTCGCAGTTTCTTTAATCTCTCCAATTTTTTCGGCAGGGGAAACATAAGTTTCAATAGGTGTATCTGTAACAACTTTCTCTACGGCATTTTTTAATCCGTCCCCAACCGGTTTAATTTCTTCCTTGAACTCCCCGATTTCTTCAGGTTTCTTAGAAACAGCTTTAGTTATATTATCTATCGATTCCTTAATTTTCTTTTTCAGAAATCCAAACATTTTAGCACCCAGACAAAGAATTACTTCTTGCTGTCGGAATAATTCATTTCGCCCGCAAGGTTTTCAATCTCCGGCAATATCGATTGTATCTGGGCGGTTATGCTTCCCATGTCCTTCAGTAATTTAGTATATGTGCTTTCCATGTCCTTGGAGCGCTGTTCAAGCAATTTTTTGGCTTTATCCGTATCCTCTTTGACAACTATCTCGGTTCCAATGGCAATCATAACTTTATTGACATTCTCTATCTTCCCCTGCACAAAGGTCCCCGCGCCGAGCGGTATCAATGCCTGATGTGCCGGGCCCGTTGCGATTTCGTCCAATGCGTTAACCGCGGCCTGCGTTTCCACAATCGCGGACTGCATCCCGTCCGCCTGTTTGCTCATGTTATCAAGCTGTTCTTTCAAAAATTGGTACAGAAAATATTTTTGTTCCAGTTCCTTCTTGCGGTCTTCCAAGCGATCCCCTGAACATTAATCAGGGATAACGCTTATATAACTTGGTGCCGTTTTCCTCTCTAATCAGGTCCAGATTGGTCGAATTTAATCGTTTTTCAGTGACCACGTAGCTAACGTTCCATTTAGAGAGAAGTGTTTCCGGAAATGTACCCGTTTTAATTCCAGACAGGATCGTTAATCTATCCGATAACTGCGAACGGTAGCTGTCAGTGAAAACTTCCAGTTCGGAAACCCTGGGGTTCATCGGATATTTTCCTGCGATTAGCGAGAACCACAGCTCATAGTCGCCATCCGCTACCAACACGCCAGGCGCACCGTCATAATCGTGAAGCCAATTCGCCAAATTCACCTGTCCTTGGTTTGGCATGTCTTTCGAAACGCAGCAATTTCTCAGGTTATTTGCATTCACATAAGGATTTATCGCAATTGTCAGCAACAGCACGGACAAAACTATCAATTTACCAATGCCTTTTTTTTCCAACAAACTGGTCATGCCAATCGCCGCCAACGGCGGGATTGAGATGGCAAGCATGTCCGGAAATTTATACTGCGTGCCCGGAACGTGGAAAACCGCGAATAAAATCGTGAATAAAAAAATTGCTACCGGGAAATAATTTTTGCGTTTGTATAATATGGACAACCCAACCAGCGACAGCAGAAGGAAAACAAACCCCATCCGGGCTCCGGGCGCCACGCTGAAAAACATGCTGTTTATCTTTTCAAATCCTACAAAACCGCTTTGGTAATACCAAATCGTGTTTTCCCAGCTGCCTTTCAATGCGCTGCCCGCTACGGCCAAGTATTTGGGAATCCAAACCAAAGAAACCAAAAATGCCGTTGGAAGGAACGCCGCTACATATTTCGTTTTTATTTT
This sequence comes from uncultured archaeon, assembly GCA_964476825.1. Lineage (GTDB taxonomy): Archaea > Aenigmatarchaeota > Aenigmatarchaeia > JACPZZ01 > JACPZZ01 > JACPZZ01. Next base: position 12,146 of record CAYZCD010000009.1, on the reverse strand, counting down.
TTTCCTTCCGATTAGGTAATGGATGAGCAACAATGCTGCCATATACACGGTGACAAAAGTGTGGGACAATAATACCAGGCCGGAAAAAAATGCTGCATTCCTATAGCTTCTCCTGGAAAGGAAATACAGAAAAATTAACAGGAGGTTCATCGACAACAATTGGGGATATTCGCCCGCGGCAAAAACCTCGATAAGGCTTGCCTGCAACGCGCCGAATATGGAAAACCAGACGGCTTCCTTTTTTCCAAACACGAGCCCGTATAGATAAAACGTGACGGGAAATGATGCGTACAGCAACAAGCCCGTTAGCATGACAACCTTATAAGTCTCAACGCCAACCGAAGAAAACAAAAAAACCAGCCAGTGGAATAATGGCGGATATGTATATCCCACGTCCGCCAAAGGTTTCCATGTATCTGGTATAAACGACCTGGGAATTACATAAGCGGATATTTCCCCGTGCAAAGCCGGGTCATAAGTCAGCGGGAGCGGATTTATTATGGAATAGCCGGAAATCAAAAGATAAAAAAACATCGCTATTGGAATGGCGATTCCACATTTCTCGATTTTCACTTACCAGACCTCTGTTTAAGATAATCCGCCAAGATTTTACCGTGGTCAAAGGCCAGCTTCATTCCAGATATTTCCACGATTGAAAATAATTTCGCATCGGCAGCATCATCTCCGCCCCTCAGGCTGCCGCCGATCTTTTGGGCGGAAAATGCAACCGCCACGCGGTGTTCGTTGTCCGGGTTGCGTGAAGGATCCGAATACACTCCTACCAACCCTGTTAATTTTATTTCCAATCCGGTTTCCTCCAACGCTTCGCGCATCGCTGCATGTTCAACCGTTTCCATGTAATCCACGTGTCCGCCGGGTATGGCCCAGAAATCCTTAAACGGTTCCGAACCTCGCCTGACCAAAACTATTTTTCCTTCGGATTCTATTATCGCATCAACTGTCAGTGTTGTCCTTTTCATTAAAAAACCTACAAAAGTTTTATGTTACCTGTAATCTTGTCTATCTTGCTGTCGTCAGCCGGCCCTATGGCCAAAGCTGTTATAGTTCCGGGTTCCAGTTCCGTCAATCCCGCATCGGCGACTAAAAAGCATGGTAACCGCATTTTTTTTGCAGCTGAATGCAAATCCTTTATCGCATTCTCACCGACCACCTTCAACGCTATTTTCTTCGCGCCGGTTTCATTCCAATAATCAACTATTTTATCGTCGGCGTTAAATACCGCCCCAACGGACGCATGGCAGGCCTGGGCAATCTTCTTCCCAGTGGACATTCTGATGTCCGTGCGTACCAGAATAACTTGTTTCACCGCTTAGACCTCCTCAAAACATAAAAAATCCTCTGTGCTACAGTCACCGCAGACAACAGGACCAGCAGGATTATCGAATAAGATATTATCTCAGCTCCGTATACGAGAGAAACCGCAGCCGACGCCAGCAATATGAAAACCCGCTCAAACCGTTCAAGCAAACCGCCCATCTGTCTCAATTCTTTTTCGCTGGTAACCAACCCTTTATGGTCGGCGTAAGACCTGGCATAAGACGTCATGGTACTGAAAAAAAGCAATGCAGCAAGCATGATATTTACATCTCCCAGCGCGCTTGGTAATTTGTAAAACATGAAACCGAAGATTATGAAAGCTTCCACGAACCTGTCTGAAATTCCGTCTATGTATGCCCCCTTCTTTGTTTCCTGTTTGGAATACCTTGCAACTGCGCCATCCACGTAATCAAAGGAAAAGGCCAGAAAAAATAAAACCAACGAAAAAATTAACAAAATCGAAAATATGCCCACAATGTATATTCC
>CAYZCD010000009.1:0-10276 GCA_964476825.1 uncultured archaeon | reverse complement strand
TGAAAAAGCCCGACGCCCCGGAAACCAAAGAAAGGAATGTCCATTGGTTTGGTGTGATGGGTATTTTGGAAAACAACCCACCTGCGGATTTCTCCACGGAAGAAAACAACGAATGATACTTTGCTTTCAGCAAGTTACCACGGCTCCCGTTTTAATTTCATTTTATAGCCGATAATATTGGCAGCCAGGTGCACTAACGGGGTTATTATCATTAACAGCATCACAGTGTCCAGTCCGAGGGGATAAAATAAGGATGTGAAAAACACGGCGCCGACCACAAAATCCAGCTGGTCCAATAATAAAGCGGGCTCGCCGCGTTTTAATTTCATGCGGCGTTTGATAAAACTCCCGGCCAAATCCCCGACAAGTGCACCGAAAGACATCACCGACGCAGAAAAAACACTAACGGAAAAAGAAAATCCAATACCATACGTTTGTTGTAAAAATTGCTGCGCCAAGCCTATTAATGTTCCTGCAAAAACGCCGAATAAAAAACCTTCAAAAGTTTTGCCCGCGCCGAACAACGGCTGGCCGTCTAAAAATTTTTTGGAAAAATCCATCCTAACCTTTCCTTTGGCCAATGTAGCGCTGCTATTCGCGAAATAAGCCGGCAGTATAAGCCAAAGAGCTCCGATAACATCAAGCATACGATTAATAAAAACTAATCGAAATATATATTATGGATTTCTCCCTGTTATCTAATATTCTGGCAAGCCAGTGGGGATATCTGGGAATATTTGCAGCTTCACTGATAAGCTCGTCTACCATAATATTGCCTTTGCCGGGCGCCGTTGTTGTCTTCCTGTACGGATCTATCTTGAACCCCGTGCTGGTAGGCTTGTCCGCTGCCTTGGGCAGTTCCTTGGGCGAGTTAACAGGTTATCTGGCAGGCTATGGCGGCCATTACATGATAAAAAAGAAGGACAAAAAACTCGCAAGCCGCATCAACTCCGCGCTCAAAAAGCACAACCCGTTCTTTATGATAATTTTATTCGCGGCCATACCTTTTGTTTTTGACCTGGTAGGGATTTTGTGCGGGCTGTTAAAATATAACGTAAAAAGATTTTACATAGCTACATTGGTAGGCAATTTCTTTAAACAAACTGCTATATCCATGGCCGGTTTTTACGGAGCCACCTGGGTGCTGAATATTTTCAAATGACCGTAATAAAGAAATATAAATTATCTGGAAAAATGTTTTTTTATCTGGTTAATTCTTTCGGGAAGCCATAACGTGTCCCTGGATTTTTTCCGCTTGAATTTTCCCGGCATCTTGCGGAACAAGGCCTTCCACGTCTCGACCGTTAACCGCTCCATCGTGACCGCGGACATTGCCATCAGCAGCCAATGGGATCCCTGAAAAAAGGAAATGTTTGAAATTGCCCATCCCCAGAAAGCCGTAATTATGGGGCTCCTAAAAAATTTTCTCGGTACAAAAGGCTCCCAAAGCGTGTCTTTCCACGCGCCCAACGACGCAACGAGCAGGCCAAAAAACGCACTAGCGGCAATTTCAATCATTCCAGCACATCCAGCTCAAGTAATTATATTCTCGCGTCTGCTAATAAATTGCCCCCGCCGGGATTCGAACCCAGGTTTAGAGGTCCGCAACCTCTTGTCTTATCCAAGCTGGACCACAGGGGCATTCTCGTTCTAAGAAACTTGTTTGAAAGAAGGTTTAAATACATCGCCTCGAATAAGTAATACGATACTATGGAACAGCAAGCAACCATCGAAGTTGAAGATAAAAAGTTATGCACCACATGCGGATCCACCGCGACTTACACCGGCACATTCGTTGAATTTCTTTGCCCCAACTGCAACGAAGACTTGATCAGGCGCTGCGAAAAATGCAAAAACCTGAGCAACAAATACAAATGCAAAAAATGCGGTTTTGAAGGGCCGTGAATAACTGGACGCATACCGATACAGCATACGGTATGCGTCAAGCGGTGAGATCAAATGGGAAACGTAATGGTAACTTTTCGTATAATGCCCGAAGGCGTTGAAACGGATCTGGAAAAGATCAAATCTGCGTTGTTAAAACTCGGCTCCAAAAAAGTTGTTACCGAGCCGATGGCATTCGGGTTAAACGCTGTAATATCGTATTTCGTGGTTCCGGACGCGGAAGGCGGGACAGAAAACCTTGAAAAATCCGTAAAAAGAATTGCAGGCGTTGCGGAAGCCGAAATAACCGGAGTCGACAGGACGCTGTTCTAGGAAATTCGAAAATTTTTATCCGCGACGGATTTCAGCCGCCGCCCGCCCATGCATAATTTACAGCCAAGTGTGTATGCGCAATTGCCGCAAACCAAAGCGTAACAATTATTGCAGCTTTTTAATTTCGCAACTGCCGAACAGCTTTGGCACAACGAAATTTCTTCCACGGCTAATCACACGGAAACAAAAATCACTCCATTCCTGTCTGAATTTTTTCCTCCTGACCAGGTCATGTTCCTCAACTTCCTCCAGCTCAAGAACTTCCTTGGCCAGCTGCAAACCGCCCACGATCTCTGGCAAAACAACAATTTCTGCGCCCGCGCGGTGTAATCTCCTTATTGCGGCTTCGGAATCCGCCCGCGCCCCGATAAGTATGTTGGGATTAATGTCGTTAGCCGTCAGTACCAGTGAAATGTTGTCGGAATCCGTGTTCAAAACCGCTATCAGGCCGCGCGCACGCTTTATGCCCGCCCTCTCCAGGACGCGCGGATCGAGTGCATTGCCTTCGACCGTCAATCCTCCCAACTCGTTCAATTCCTTGATGGTTTCAGGGTCCTTGTCGACTATTACAAATGGTATGCCGTGCGAACGCATAACGCTGGATATTTTTTCGCCCACTCTTCCATAACCGCAGATAATAAAATGGTCCTTCAAATCCTCAAGTTTTTTTCTCAAACTGTTTCCCCTCAGGTCCACCCGTCCAAGCCTGTCTACAATGTTGGCAGACAAAAACGATATAATAACTATAAACGCAATCCCATTTATAACTGAAAATATCCTGACAACCGGAAGGTAATAAAATTGCTGGCTAACAAAGCAGTTAGCGCTTGTTATCGAACACAGTGTCCAATAAAGGGCGTCGTCGACCCTGGTATTATCCAGTTTAGAAACCAGGAAAGTGGAAAGGAAAGTTATTGCGACAACGCTGAAAATGAGTATAGAGTTCAGCGACGGCGCGCGTACACTGTCGTCAAATTTCTTTTTTCCCGCCGGCATGGCCATAATATAACTTGTATTGGCTTTTTAATATCCCGCGCGTGACTACGCTTATAAATCGGTTTGCCATAATACAAAATCAAGATGGTCCGATGGGCGTACAGATATCGAACATAATGGAACGCGAACAGATAGAACTGGGCGATTTGGTCAACAAGACTGTGGCGATTGACGCTTACAACACATTGTATCAATTCTTGTCCAGCATCCGCCAGCCCGACGGAACCCCTTTGATGGATTCCGCAGGCCGTGTAACTTCGCACCTGTCAGGTTTGTTTTACCGCACTTCCAAATTCATAGAAACCGGGCTAATTCCAATCTTCGTTTTCGATGGAAAACCGCCGGCATTCAAGAACGTCACGCTGGAAAAAAGGGAACAAATAAAATCCGAGGCCGAAAAAAGGCTTGAAAGGTCCATAGAAAAAGGCGACCTGGAAGAGGCGCGCAAGGCTGCGCAAGCCACTTCAAGATTGACAAAGGACATGGTATCCGAATCCAAAAAATTGCTTGGGTTAATGGGCATCCCTGTAATACAAGCGCCGAGCGAGGCTGAAGCGCAGGCCGCACACATGACAAAACGCGGAGACGCATTCGCGACCGGGTCGCAGGATTACGATTCCCTCCTATTCGGATCTCCGCGGTTGGTCCGGAATTTAACAATAACTGGAAGAAAAAAGCTGCCAAATAAGGAAACTTATATCGAAGTAACGCCTGAAATAATAGACTTGGGGAAAAATTTAAATTTGCTTGGTTTGAACCAGGAAAAGTTAATCGTGCTTGGTATCCTGGTCGGCACAGATTTCAATCCCGGCGGCATAAAAGGCATCGGGCCGAAAAAGGCGCTGCAACTGGTCCGCACTAAAAGTATAGACGAAATATTCATGGAAATAGATTTCAGCCCGTACGACCCGCAAATGGTGCTGGACTTTTTCCTCAAACCTCCCACGGAAGACGTATATGAGATAAAATGGTCAAAGCCCGACGAAGACGGGATAAAAAATATGATGACAGGCGAACATTCATTCTCCGAGGAGCGTGTCGAAAAAGTTCTTGAAAACATGAAAAAAAAATCTCCGGTAAACCGCAAAACGCTTGGCTCGTGGCTAAAGAGCAGTTAGAAACATACGCCTTCGGTATGCATACGTTTCAGTTTACCGATGCGTTAGTCAACAAACGCGTTAGTCAGCTAACGGCACAAACGCCACTCCGCCAACGTCCTGTTTTGTAATTTTTCCGTTTTTCTTTTCCAGAACAAAAAGCCTCTGCAAATATCCTCCAACTGGTATTATCATCCTCCCGCCGTCCTTCAACATTTTGGCCAAGTTCTTTGGTACCGATTTTGCAGCCGCGCTGACTACTATTTTATCAAACTTGCCTGCGGAAAATCTGGTGGCATCTTCATTCAACAATGTTATATTTTCAAGGCCGCATCTTTCCAAATTCCTTTTTCCAAAATCGAAAGTTTTTTTGTTTATCTCTGTACCCACGATCCTGCCAGCTGTCATTTGGCTGATATAAGCCAGCAATATTCCCGAACCGAAACCGACTTCGAGCACATCATCGTTTTCTTTTAGTTCCATTAGCTCAAGTTGTATGGCATGCATATGCGGGGCGGAAATGGTCACATTGCCCGGTATCGGTAACGGATAATCGGAATAAGATGCCTCTTTATGCGCATTCAGGACAAAATTCGCGCGGTCTATTTTTTTGAAAGCCTCCAAAACGCGCCCGCTTTTTATATAACCCTCCGACCGAAGCTCTTCTATGAGCTTGTCTTTGGCATTTTTGGCCGCTTCCATGAATAGCTTTATGTGAACCCGCCCAATTAATACTATGGACGCCGAAACACTCGTGAAAAAAATAAAATCTCTCGAAATACAAGGGGCAAAAAACGTTGCAATCGCCGGGCTGAATGCGATTAATCTTTATGCATCCGAAATGAAATCCGACGACAAAAAAAGTTTTATAAATAAATTGAAATTAAAATCCAAGATAGTCGCATCAGCAAGGCCCACAGAACCGGCTTTACGAAATTCAATAAGTTTCGTCCTAAAAAGGATCAACAAAGCTGGAAACGTGCAACAAATTAAAGGGATCCTGTCTGACGAAATTAAAAATTTTTCCAAAAACATAGAAAGCACGATAACAAAGATCGGGGAGATAGGGGCAAGGCGTATACCAAACGACTCAGCCGTGTTCACCCATTGCCACTCTAACACGGTTATGGAAATATTCCGCCAAGCAAAACTGTCCGGAAAAAAATTCAATGTTGTATGCACGGAAACGCGCCCGTTAAACCAAGGGTTATTAACCGCCGAACAGGTTGCTAAAATGCACATACCCGTAACTCTCGTCGTAGATTCCGCCGCAAGGACTTTCATAAAAAAATGTGACTTGGTGATCGTGGGTGCGGACGCAATAACATCGACCGGGGACGTGGTAAACAAAATCGGTTCTTCAACAATAGCGTTGGTTGCGGAAGAGCAAAAGAAGCCTTTCTACATTGCAGCGGCGACGCATAAGATAGATCCAGAAACTGCAAAAGGCTTCTTAGAACCCATAGAAGAACGGCCCACAAAAGAAATCTTAACAAAAAAAATCAAAGGCGTAACGGTGAGAAATCCAGCATTCGACGTGATCTCGGCAAACAAGATAAACGGGATAATAACTGAATTCGGCATAATACCGCCGCAAAGTGTTTACAAATTTCTTGGGAAGTGATTAACATGCAGCTAAAATCAAAATTGACGGGCATAGAATCCGGAAGCGTATTTGTTGTGATGCTGAATCCGTCGGACGCTGCGGAAATGGGCGTACATTCGACGGATCGCGTAAAACTTTCAGTCAACAACCGCGAAGCTGTATGTGTCGTAGACATATCAAAAATCTGGGTCGGCAAAGGCTCAATCGGCGTGTACAAAGAAGTCGAAGACGCGCTTTCAATAAAAGCAGGCGACCCCGTCGACGTGTCGGCAGCCGATGCACCGCGCTCGTTGGAGTTTATAACTAAAAAAATGAACGGCGCGCGCCTCAACAAGCAGGAAATGTTCACGATAGTAAAAGACACCGTGGGTAGAAAATTATCAGACATAGAACTGACCGCTTTTGTATCGTCGTTGCATTTCAACGGGCTTTCCATGGAAGAAGCCGTAGCATTGTCGACGTCTATGGCGGAAACAGGCAAAAACCTGGGGATAAAAGGAAAAATGATATTGGACAAGCATTCGTTGGGAGGCGTCCCAGGAGATAAAACAACTATGTTAGTCGTTCCAATAATCGCGGCCGCAGGTTACAAAATACCAAAAACCAGTTCGCGCGCAATCACGTCGCCGGCCGGAACAGCCGACCGCGTGGAATGTCTGTGTCCAGTAACGTTAAGCGTAGACGAAATATTGCGCACCGTAGAAAAAACAAACGGATGCTTGGCGTGGGGCGGCGCGGTTGATTTGGCCCCGGCGGATGACATGTTCATACAAGTCGAATATCCGCTATCAATAGACCCCCTGCTGTTGCCGTCAGTCATGTCGAAGAAAAAAGCCGCCGGTTCAACCCATGTAGTAATCGATATGCCGACAGGCCGAGGGTCAAAATTAAAAACCATAGGCGAAGCCCAATCGCTGGCAAAAAATTTCATCGAACTCGGAAAAAATATGGATATAATCGTCAATTGTGTGCTGACATTCGGCGAACAACCGATCGGCTATGCCGTCGGGCCCGCCTTGGAAGCGCGCGAAGCCTTGGGTACAATATCCAACACTTCGTCGTCGCCGGACCTTGTGGAAAAAGCCGTAAGCGTGGCAGGCGTGCTATTGGAAATGGCGGGTGAAAAGAACGGCAAAGAACTTGCCTACAAACTTCTGAAATCCGGTTCCGCGGAACGCAAATTGAGACAAATCATAGGTGAACAGGGAGGCGATCCGAAAATAAAACCGAGTGACATAGAAATAGGGTCGCATGTGGCAGAAATAAAAAGCAAGACCGACGGCACGATATTATGGATAGCCAACCACGATATTGTAAAAATTTCGCGTGAAGCCGGCACACCAAAAGATAAAGGTTCCGGAATTTTATTCAGGAAAAAAATAGGCGATACTGTAAAAAACGGGGAAGTAATCATGGAAGTTTACGCCGAGAACGACAGGAAGCTTCACAACGCAATTAGGCTAGCTGAAAGCCTGAACCCTGTCGGAGTTTACGCGAAAATGAAAGACCGCATGTTCATAGAAAAGGTGCCGGACGGCGAAAACCACAAAAAATTCTTCGTTCTAGAAAGGTAGGATAAAGTAGGATATTTAAACTTCGGCAACGTAATACTCAACCATGGAAACGCTCGACCGGTATGTCATGAAAACTCTCGACAGCTTGGAAGATTGGTCTTACCCGCCATTGACATTAAAACACGACAATAAAAACCTATTTCTAGGAAGCGGAAACGCCTCCAACGTGGCCGGCATTTTTGCCAAAAAATTCGGCGGTAACGCCGTAAGTGTGGCGAATTACAAGGAATATTTATTAACTAGGCGCGCACCGGACTTCGCCTCAATAAACATAATCAATGCGTCAGGAGGCAAGGACGGAATTAACATGGCATCGTTCCTGAAACAAAACGGTTTTAATTTTAACTTGATGACCTGCAATCCCAACCCGCCGGCCGGCGAATTTTTACCAAAAGAGAACGTATTTGTTTTTCCTTCTTTCAATGAACCGCCCACGTACAACGTGAGCACATACGCGTCCATGATATATGCGATACTAAAAGAAAACGCCGGAGATATAAAGGAAAACATAAAAACCATGGAAATACCGGATCTCAGAAAATACAAATTTATTTTTTTCGTCGCATCAGACAAGTATGAACTGCCAGCAATAATGTCTGCCAGAAAGGTGGGCGAATCGTTAGCGGGTCTAGGATCAGCAGGAGAAGGTATATCGACAGCGCAGCATGGCATGCTTGTTCACGAAAATAATAACCGCTTGGATTTTTGCATGAACTGCGACACCGGCACAAAAAACGCATACAAATTGGAAATAGATTCGTATTTGGGATTGGTCATGTGCGCATATTACATCATAGGAAAAAACCAGCAGCCCGGGGATATGGCATCAATAGAAAAAAATTATGCCAAGAATGCGCAAAAACTCGGCTGGAAATTCAACAAGGTGTGGTAGTCGTAACTAGAAACATGCCGCCGTAAACTGAAACATATCGAGTTACAAACTGAAGCATACCGTATGCTGAATAGTTTGCTTTGGCAAACTATTTGAGAAAATCGACGGATTTTCTCAATATCGGTATGCTTCTAACTATCTGGCGTATGTTTCAGGTCCCCACGCCGCGTGCATAGCAAAACAAATACTGGTTCGCATAGCCCGCATATTTTCCCCAGCGGTCCTGCGCGAATTCACGTATTTTCCTGTCGTTAGTTTTTTTGCTATCAAAATAATTTTCCACCATTATTTTGCGTATCCAAGTATCTATCGGGAAAGATTCTAAAAACCCGTAGCCGAACAACAAAACGCAATTGGCCACCTTATCGCCTATGCCGTGAAGTTTCGTGAGATATTCCACGGCCTCGCCATATTTCATATTTTTTATTTTGCCCATCGAATGTCCTCCAACGATCGCTTCGGAAGTTTTCTTTAAGAATTTCTCGCGAAAACCGAGGCGCGCACCGCGTATATTCGCGTCCAATATTTCCTGCGCGCTCATTATGTTGCCGTTTGCCATCAGCGATTGTACATTCGCCCGTATCCGTTTGATATTGTTATTCACGGAGCAGATGAACGACACAGTGGTTTCCCACGGGTCGCTTTTCGTTATGCGCAAACCACGGTATTTTTTAATAGCCGCGTCCATAATTTGGTCCGTATTTATTTTTTCGTATATTTTTTCCAGGTCATCATCTTTACGGAGGAATTCCATTACATAATCTTCAAAGCCTTTTGTGAAACGCAATTCGCCGTCGTGCCATATTTCACAAACCCTTCCGCCGACCAGCCTGGAAAACTTCCCTTCTTTCTCATTCCAGACAAATTCGGGCGTCTGCCCGCTTTTCATCGTTAAGCTGAGATTTATTAACATCAAGCTATTATTCGACCAATTAATATAATAATATGGTAAAAACCCTGCTCATAATCTGCGACGGCATGCCCGACGCGCCTGACGGCGAAGGCAACACGCCCCTATCCGCAGCTTATCACCCAGGATTGGATTTCCTGGCAAAAAACGGCACAATAGGGTTGTTAAATTTAAAATACGAAAAAACCGCAGACACGGACGAGGGAGTTTTAAAAATTCTCGGTTGTTATGATGAGTCGTACCCTGGCCGCGGTTACATTGAAGCGTTAAGCACGGATATGGAAATAAAAAAAGGCGACGTCTGCTTCCGCGCCAATTTTGCGACTTTAAACAACGAAGAGATGCTTATCGATCGCCGCGCCGGCCGCGATGAAACTGGTTTAGAAGAACTGGTTAAGGCTATAGACAATATAGAAATCGACAACATAAGGTTCAACGCAACACGCGCTCTCGGACACAGATTAATTATCGTCATGCATCATTTGGAAGGAAAACCTTTGTCATGGAACATAACTGGCAACGACCCGAAAAAAACAGGCGTCGCAATAGCCCAAATAACACCGAAAACCCCGAATGGAAAAATAACCGCGAGCGCGTTGAACAAATTTTTAAGAAGGGTTGCAAAAATCCTAAACGAGCATCCGATAAACGCGCAAAGAAAAATTCCGGCAAACACAATTTTGATAAGGAACGTCGGGCATCCCACGAAAACGCAAAGTTTCGAACAGCGCTGCAACAAAAAAGCCTGCGTGATAGGGGCGCATAGCACATTAGTCGGCTTGGCTAAATTCCTTGGCATGGATTTTATCAAACCGCCGGGCGCAACAAGCTTGGAAGACACGGATTTAAACAGTAAAACCGACGCAGCCCTCGAAGCGCTTAACAAATACGATTTCGTCCTATTGCACGTCAATGCTTTCGATACGCTATCGCACGACAAAAAACGAAGCGAAAAAACATCGTTCATAGAGCGTTTCGATAAAA
>CAYZCD010000008.1:15459-30462 GCA_964476825.1 uncultured archaeon | reverse complement strand
TTAAGTCCGTCGGCGATTTCGTCATAATCAGCGAAGAAGAAGTTGCTTGATTGGACACCATTTCAAGACGGTTTGATAAAGGCTGACGAATTTACAAAAATCTTTAAACGGCGCTTTCTGAAGTGAGGGAAAAAAACACTTTCCTGTTTCTCCGTATTTTCTTTATTTTACCCAGGTCGCACAGTGCGTTTAACCGTTCTGACGCGGTATTGCGCGATATTTTAAACTCCTGTGAAACCGCTTCCGCAGTTAGTTCGCCTTTTCCCGTCAAAAGCAGCAAATAAGCCTCGTCTAATTCCGATTCAACCTTACCGGCCATCTTATCCAAGTCTCGTTTAACATTGGGAGGCGCTCCGGGAGTCATCTTCTCCATCAATGCGTAAAGCTCGTTCTTGGTCGGTAACGCATTAACCCGGTCGCTAACTTCGGGCAAATAAGACAGTTTGGAATTCATCTCTTTCATCGTTTCGAGCATGCCCGACAATATCTCATGCTCAATAACCTTCTTTTGGATCGGGTGCTCCGAAATCGCCTTGATTCGTTCTTCCATATTTTCGACCTTGTTTATCGTGTAATCCATGTTGCCGCCTTTCCTGAGAAATTCTTCGAACTCTTCGGGTGTCATTTTAACGGATTTGCTTTCCGTTTGCATAGGCGCCTGTTCGGATGGTTCCTGTAGAACCTGTTTTACGCCCATTCTACGGCCGAAAATCAGCGCTTTTAGCGAATCAACAAAACCCATGCACATCAACTGTCGGTTGGATCCGACAAACCAATTGTCGGTTAACCGACAATTAGATTTGTGAGTTTTGGTTAATAAAACATCAGAAAACAGCGCGCTTGGCGTGAAAGCCCGAAAATACAACTAAATTTTGTTGGGTTTCTATGGGCGTTTCTAATCCTTTATGCCTTCCGGGGTAACTTTGAACACGGCTTCGCCTTCCGGCAAGTGCGGCGAGTCTATTAACCGCACAATTCTTTTATCCTCTTTGCTTTTTCGCAGGTAAAACCTGACAGTAGAAGCATGCCCTAAAATATGTCCGCCTATAGGAGCGGTGGGGTCGCCGAACATCATATCTGGACGTGCCATGACTTGGTTTGTAACGTAAATCGCGACATTGTGTGTGTCTGCCATCCTCAGTAGATGGTGCAGGTGTCTGTTCAATTTTTGCTGCCTTTCCGAAAGCGTTCCGCGGCCGGTATAATCCGCCCGGAAATTTGACATCAGGCCGTCAACAACTATGAGTTTTATGTCATTTTTTTCTATCATGTCAGCAGCTTTTTCCGCGAGCAGCATTTGATGATCGCTGTTATGCGCCCGCGCAACCAAAATGTTTTTCAACGCTTTCTGTGGATCCAGCCCTGCCCCTTTCGCAAGTTGTTCAATACGCGCCGGCCGGAAAGTGTTTTCGCAGTCAATTATCATCCCTTTTCCGTTCAACCCGCCCTTTTCTAAAGGCAATTGCACGTTAATCAGTAATTGAAAACCGAGCTGGCTCTTTCCGCTCCCGAACGCGCCGTAAGCCTCTGTCATGGCCTGTGTTTCTATACCGCCTCCGAGCAAATCGTCCAAAGCTTTCGAACCGGTCGTAATAAATCCTACGGTTTTTCTTTTCTCCTTTAATTTTTCCGCAGTATCAAAGCCCATTTCCAGCGAATCACGCGCAGATTCAATGATTTTCGCGGCCGTTATTTCACCCACTCCCGCAACGTCGGCTAATTCGCCGGCCGAAGCGGCCGCGATTGTCATCAGGTCGTTATACCCAACTTCTCGTAATTTTTCCGCGACTTTCGGTCCTACCCCCGGCAAATCTTCAATTTCAATCTTTTTCATATTAACCGCCCATCTGGACTAAAATTTTGTTTGACTCTTCCACGGGATTAATATCGTTTATGTCTGAAACTATAAATTCAAGCCTGTCAAACATCTGGTTTCTTTTGACCCGCCCGGAAAATAGCATTTCCCGGCCGAGCAGGTTGGGCGCTTTTTCCGTTATCGGGGCCGTCCTGTTCATTTTGTCGCGCGCCATCGCAAGCGCAGCTTGCACGTCCATGCCGATTAATTTTTGGGCGACGTCGCGGAAAAACACGGCGCGCATGGACATAGTACCGTCATCGATCACGCCCGACAACACCATCGAATAATCCGGCGCTACGTATTGGTGTTCGTCGCAGAAAAATTTGTTGTCATTGGCGCGCATGCGTATTCCGCATTGGGGGCACACCTCATAAAAAGGATCAGATTCAAATATTTGCACCAGGGCGCCCCGTATGTTCGTGGTTGAACCTTCGCGCATTTCTCCAACGCCGCCGTTTTTTTGTTCGGCCACGTGGTCGTTCATGGACGGAAATTCATCGCCAGTTTTTTCTATTTTGCCCCTGTTGCCCAGCCGTAATTCCGGTTCGCCCCTGTTGTCCTCTTTGCTGTAACCGGCAATTTTGACAACGTCGCCCTCCTTCAGGTTTTCTAAAACTTTTATCTCGTCATTCCACAACGACATCCGTATCGTGCCGGTCGGATCCCATAAAACTACATTGGAAACGCGTCCTTTGTTGCCGTTTCTCTCGAATTCTCGGACCGGAAAAACACGGGAAACGCGCGCCGTGATTTCGGTGTTGCGCATTCCAGGAACAATATTTTTTATCTCCAGCTTGTGCATCACGCGCGTCAGTATATCTACGTTCAAATCGCGCGCAACCAGGTGAGCAGCCCCCTCGGAAGATATCAGGCCAGACAGTTCCGCCTTCTTGTCCTCGATTTTTTGCTGTATCGAAGTGTTGTCAAGCCCGGTCTGTTCAGAAATCTTGTTCGTTATCTCATCCAGCGAAAGCATGTTAAGAATTGAAATTAAGCGTATTAATATCCAAACGCGAGAGCAGTTCCGATAAATTTTTATCTCGCGCCGTTCCATCTAGCGTAAACGTCCAGCCTCGTTGGCATTTCGTTGCCGTAGCCATCCAGCTGCGGCAGCACGACAACATCCGAATGGCCGCCGGCCGTGTACATTTCCCGCAGCCCCCACGGCGGAACCAATTCCGATGGCCACGAATCAACTAGCATCCTGCCATTAACGAGTTTCGCGCGTCTTGCCATCGCAGATTCATAAGTCATAACAACTACAGCGACCGGAAGAATTTAAGCTCAAACCAGCTTCTTCTTCGCAAGCCGTATATCGGCGTCAATTATAGTTTTTCGCCCGGCATGCCGCGCCATCGTCGCAGCTTCTGCCGACAGTTCGATCGCGACCCCTTCCAGTGTTTTCGCAAACTCGTCGACTGCGTCTTTACCCACGCGCCCGCCCCCGATTTTTCTAAGAATTCTTTCGCACGCCGCGTAAGGAAGTTCAACCATACCAAAACTTGGACAACCTTGCTTTTATCCTTTTGTGTCGGCGAATCGTTATCAATTGTCGAATGCGGTTTGCTTATATTTCTGGAAAATTAATTGTGAGTAGATCTTATGAAGTGTTTTCGGGAACCGAAAACCAAACGTGTTTTTGGGGTTCCTAAAGACCTTTTTACAAAAAGGGATTTAGTATGAAGAAAAAAATTCTCGTGCTGTGCGCGGACCGCGACGATGACGTGGGCCGTAAAACTAAATTCAGCGGTCCTGTGTTGGGAAGGCAAAAAAACATTTCTCTGGCCGCGGCCATGGGGCTAAGCGACCCTGGAGACTCGGACACAAACGCAATATTTGAAGCGGTGAAAGTCTACGACGAATTATCGAAAGCGTCTGACGTTGAAATCGCAACAATAACCGGGCACAAGGAGGAAGGCCTCAAAGCTGACAGGGAAATAGTAAAACAGCTGGGAGAAATCACTAAAAAATTCAAGCCCGACGGCATAGTGTTCGTTAGCGACGGTGCGAGCGACGAATACATTATACCTCTTCTTTCATCGAAGGCCGCCATAATATCAGTCCGCCGTGTGGTCGTTCGGCAAAGCGAGAGATACGAAGGATTTTATTTTGCAATCCAGAATTTTGTCAGGCATTCACTGGAAAATCCGCGTTTGGCTCGTGTGGTTTTTGGTTTGCCGGCAATAGCATTCATACTATTCTCTATATTCGACGTCGTCGCCTGGAGGTTTATCCTCGGGGTCGTGGGAACTTTCTTATTCATCAAAGGTTTCGGCCTCGAGAGTTTAGTCGGCAGCTTTTTGCGCGAGTTAAAATCTTCGTTGCAGGGAAGGAAAACAACATTCTTTCTCTACGTATCGGCCATGGCAATCGGTTTAATAGCGACATCAAAAGGCTACGAAGCAACGACAATCGCGGGTCCGGAAGTCTGGTACAAATCTCTGGGGGCATTCGCTTACAGTTCGGTATACATCTATTTCCTGGCCGAAATCATAGCGGTTATCGGTTGGTTGATCAGTCACCCAAACAACTACAAACAATCTATAAATCTCATTATCCTAGGCTTCGCATTAAACTTCCTGGTCTACAGCGCTGCAGAGGTTTTAATCATTCCAGGCAAAAGTTTGTTGACTTTCATGCTCGCGCTGGTTCTTGGATTCTTAGTCATCGTAACGACGTTTGCATTGGAGACAAAAAGTAATACAAAATAATATGAAATATAAACTATATTTATTAAAAAATAGATAACATGACAGCAATAAAAAATTATATTATATAAAACATACTTAAAACTATTTAAGTTTCAAAAAACAAATAATCGTATCCACAAAAGGAACGTGAGACTTTGGTAGAAAACGAAGAAAATAACATCCTGGAAGGCTTATTTTTGCATGAAAAGCCAGCCCGCTTGCTTATCTCTGCAAAAACACCCAAATATGCATCCCAATTAGCTAAAGAAGTCGATTGCACATTCTCCCACACAGTAAAACTGTTGGAACAGTTCCGTAAAATGGGTTTGGTCACATTCAAGAAAACCGGCAGGATAAAGATAATTGAGCTTACGGACGACGGCAAAGAGATCGCAAATTACCTTGAGGGACTAGTGACTAAAATAACAAACCTGGAAAAAACACACAAAAACAACCAAATTCCACAATAATCGTGACATGCTTCTTTTACCGTGCTTTACCACATAATCTTGATGCCGCGAAAGGCAAATCCACCATCCTTTTATACCACCTGAGACTTTTCTTCGATATTCATCAAACTTATAAAAACCGCCAAAAACCGCATCTCACGCTCTAACAACCTATTTAAGCCATCCGAGACTATTCTAGATATGCAAAAAATAACAATTTCGGATTTGCCTATACCGAAAACCAAGGATGCGCGGTTAGTTTGTAATTGGTTATTGGACTCATTGGGCCTCATCAATCGCGACGCCCAAGGCGACAAGATAACCGACATTTTCATGTTTTTAGCAGGTAAAACCCAAGTAAAAGCCGAACAAAACAACTTAAAAGCAGTTAAAATCGAGGAAATTCAATCGCATATAGGCTTACCAAGATCGACGTGCTACAAATATATGGGGCGTTTAATCGATTCCGGCGTGGTAAAAAAAGTCGCAGCTAACGAATATACATTATCAGAGGGTGAAATAGCCCGCATTATCCAAAACATACGCAAAGATACCGACAAGGTGTTGGAAAAGCTGCACGCACGCGCCGAACAACTCGATAAAGAGATGTCCTTCATATGAACACTCACGGCCGGTTTGCAAATTCCCGAAATACGACAAACTATTATTCTAAGAAACATCAATTAAAAAATAGTGTTATTGATAAAAATATTACAAATTGTATAATAAATAAAATAATAAATAAAATATATTTTAAAGTAAATATATGTTATTTGCAAAGTGAGAGTTAGAGTTCCCGAAAAAAGAACCACCGATAAGTAACAAATAAATATCAGGGACAACAGGACTGAAGATGCTTGAAGAAAATCCCCTTTACACGAGTGAGGAACAAAATATAGCATCGTCTGGATTCGCACAATTTTGCCGAAAATTTCGCGGAACTGCAGTGCAAGAACTCTACGTTCGTGCAGGGGGGACAGGAATTTACCTTAAAGCCGGAAACCGCTCAATAGACTTGGTTTACAAACCGCGTTCGTTGAACCGTGTTTTGGTAGGCAAAATAGACGCGCCAGAAGGACAGTTAAACCTGTTCCCGGAAGGCAAGGAAGCGGAAATACGGGAATACTTGCCAATCGATGTTATAGAAGAAGCAAAAATAGCAGTCGAAGACCCGGGAGTGATAACCGGTTTGTTGTCGAGCCTTTACGAAAGCAGTGAAATAGTAGAGGCTTTTCTCGAGACCCGGCTTGGACCGATACTCAACACCATGGGTTTCAGGACACCTGCCGACACTCCATTTTTCTTTCCGAGTCCACTCCCGATAAGGTTTACAGACGACGAAGTTGTATTTTTCATGGAACCAAACACGTTCCTTCAAGCTGTATGCGAAGTTGATGGGCAAACAACAATTTATGTCCCAAAAGAAGCCGACAGGTGATCGACACTTCGATAAATCGCCTGTAATGTCGCCAATTGTCGGAAGAAAGCGACAAAACCGGGCAGATTAAGCTTAATTTTTCAAGCAATAAACTCAAAAAACAGGCGTAACAGACTCCACGAACAACCGCAAAAAATCGTAATTTTGCCTCTTCGTGTGTTAGGGTTCATTGCGCAAAGTCAACACCATATATATTATGTTAATTTTAACGTCGCCTTTTCCAGTGTGCGTTGTTTAAATCTCTAGCAGTTGTAACCCGTTCTATGATGTACACGATAGCCCAGATAAGTCGTATAGTGGAAGGTTCAGCGGATCATACGAGGGACGAACCGGCAGCCGCAAACCATCCGACCTATACCGCAAAACAGATCGGGCGCATGAGAGGAAACAACCCAATGGCCCAATATTTCGATTTCGATCCACAACTTTTCGATCCCATCAGAGTCCCAGCCATTTTAGCCAGCGGTAAGAAAATTATCGGCCTTTCGGGAAGTAAAAAAAGGGCAGGCGACGTGCTCGAGACCAATCTTACGGCCGTTTATTCCACGGGAAATAACGCAACAAATCCGGTAACAGTATCGGTTTTCACTTACCGTAACCGGGATCATGGTTTTGTGGAAATCTCCACAGAAGACGAAGCATATGCTGCAACACCCGAGTACAAGAGTATGGTCGGAAAACTAACCAACTCTGGCGCAAAAGTGGCTTTTGGCCCGGATATGGTAAAAATCATCCGTGGAGTTGTCAGCATCGAAAAACCGCCGGTAATGCCAACCGCAATTATGGTCGAAATTATAGCGCGCGGGAAGAAAAGATAATTTTAATATATGACGAAAACCAAATAATTTTATGTCGAAACAAAAAATAAGCACGACAGATTTGGCCGCTGTTGTCATACTTGTTATCATTGGCGCATTCTACACATTTGCGCCTCACGAAATCCATGTCAGCTCTGGTTTCGGATTTGGACTGGAACACGCAACCCATGTAATCTTGGGTGTTATCCTGCTTGCGATCGGCGCAGCATATTACGCTAAAAAAACAGGCGTGCTGGGCAAATAAAAATTACCAGTCCGCTGTTTTTTCGACCGAACCTTCTATCTTAACTTCGCCCGTTTTTAATTTCGTAGTCACGAACTCATAAACTTCTTTCGGGACCAGAAAATCCCATTTTCCGCGCAAACGTATGATATTTCTTATTCTCGTCGCATTGTATTTTTCCGGCTCCAAAAAATCCGGCTCTGTTATTTCATAATCGTCCTGCAAACATTTTTTCGTCCAGTCGTTGCCCGTAACTACAGCGACGAAATCATATTTCTCAATCTCTTCCGCCCATTTTTTATCGTCCGGTATGTCCGAAATCCCGACAATCTCGCAGCGCGAAATTAAATTTTCCTTAGTCAAAACCTCTGTTAGCATTTTTTTCCTTTCCTCAAATGAAAACGGGTTCATTCGCTGTCGAGACACGTCGGAACTTCCTATCGCAATCAGTATGGAATCGTATTTTTCCAGTATTTTTTTTATTGCGTGCAAATGCCCCAGGTGGAACGGCTGCAGCCTGCAAACGAATAAAGCAATCACGAAATCACCTTAAATAATTAGTTCTCTATCAAGTAATTTATGCTTCAGGACGGCCGCATCATTGCGGTAGACGATTTAAGCAAAGCCGCGCCGAGAAGCGTCGTTACAGGTTATCGCCCAAGCCCAACGAAAAGCAACCACCAGCGCTGGGACCATTATAATTTTTCTTCGCCAGGGAAGAGAATGGAATTTAGGTTGTACGGAAGGTCGACCGGCGATCTTGTAACAGAGGCGACCTCGGCGAACGGAATCCCAAGCGCCTGGAGGTATCCTCATGACTATGAAATTGGGACGATTAAATTTGATCCGAGCGTCTTGGTTTCTTCTGACGGCGTTGTTTTCGTAAACGAACGGTTAGTCAGCGAATTGGACGCGTGGGAAACCGCGAATCGTGTGAAGAGTGTCGTTCCCAGGCTGTACGGAAATTTTTTAAATCGGCAATCCAACGGATGGTTTTATGCTGTGGTGGATTTGTCAGATCCACAGTCAGGAAAAATTGCCAGGTTTCGCACAGAGTTGCCGGCAAATGCAAACTATATAGATTACATGCATGCGTGGGGTGGCGCAACCTTTTTCGTCGGCGGCAGGCTGGACGTGCAGAGTCTGGAATCAAACGTAAATTCACCGGCCAATCCAGTGACGATGGGTTCCGGCGACACAGACCCTTCCGGGATTTTAAAATCATCATGGTTATTTGTGACCAAAAGCGGAAGGCTGGCCGTTGAGTCTGGTTTGTACATGGAAATGAAATCAGAGGGTCGTTTGGGCGCGCTGTCCGAAACCGCCTTTGAAATGCACCGAAAACTTGAGGCGGGATTGCAAGAACTTTACGGTTGATTTTTCACCGATCGTAGTAATGAGATATCACAATTATTTATTTCATACAATTTCTGTCGGGTTTAAATCCTTCAGTTCCGTAAAAATAAAATGCCGATCAAAAATTATGTGTTCGCAATCAGCGGCATGGGACAAAATGGCGACAGGCCGCACGGCGAACTTGTTTCCATCGTCGGATACGGCATAGACGACCCGTGCGGGGCAATCCGTTTCACGGGATTGTATGGTACAGACCATGATTTTGGTTGTTGCGGTCTTTCGGACGGTGAAGTGACGCTCGTAGAAAAACCGTCCCGCGCTGCGCCAGTCATATTGCCAAAGGGAAGCGTGGTTTCGGGTAGTGCGATCAAAAATGTCCAGGCCATTGTTTATCAGGACGGTCGTATGTTTGTACGCGATGCGTTTTTGAAAACTGTTGGAGACGGTGTTTTGGCAGTATTGGAATCGAACGGCGCGTCCCTCTACAGAGAAATGACTGCTAGAATGTCGAGACTCTAAAAATAATCATCCTATATAACTGCTCTGCCCCTCGACATTGTCATCGTCGTCTTTGCCGGTTTTTTCTTTTCCGTCGTTCTTTTTCGGGGTCACAATCGGAACTTGCAGCGGGGGCGGCAATTGCATGTCATCAGATAAAACCAGAGCCTTTAACAGCCCCTTCCTGAATATTGTATTATAGACTTCAATCATGATGTTCTGCGGCAGCGCCTTGTTTTTCGCCCACGATTTCGCGCCCGTGCGCTCGCCTTCTTCCAGGTAAAGTATTTCACCTGAAATTTTAATGCTGGCTATGTCCGGCCTGTAGTCCACCGTGAACGTGAAATTTATTACAAGGACTTTTCCGTTGCCGCCGAGCGCGGGCAATTCCTTCTCTTCAACGGAAACAATGGAAGGCATTGATTCTACCTTGAACCCCGGGGTCGGATTCGATTTTCGCGCAGCTTCAATTTTTGTCAGTTGCATCCCGATTACAGGCATTTGATCACGAACAACATTATCCGTAGGAGGATTTAAGCTTTTACCGCGTAAGCGGGTTATGCCAAACGAGATACGCGCACACTACAAACGCCCGCTATAAAAACAATTTCAAGCGCATTGTATATTATTTCTTCGCAGCAACGCACGCCCCGTTCACGCAGCTCTCGCCTTGCGGACAAGACGAAACCGTGTAAACGCAGCTGCTGTCCGCGCCGCACGAATACTCTTTAACGGAAATGCCGGAGCACGAATCGGTGGAAGAAGTGCCGTTAATCCTGCACGTCCCCTTAACATACAAATTCGCGCCCTTGTCGCTGTCTTTGCAAACCGTGGGATTGAAGTCGTAAAAGTAAGCAAAAAATAAAACAATAAGAACAAGCGCCGCTATCGGAGCGGCTTTTCTAAATTTATCCTGTCCGTGACCATACGAAAATTTTGATTTTTTCATAAGATCATTTGGTTGGCTGTGTATTAAAAATTTAACAATTGCCGCAACAGCCGCCTTTCTTCTTTCCCGCCATTATTTACACCCCCGTTATTACAACCGCAAACAACTGAAATTAGTTGTCGGGAACAACTAATAAGCCTTTCTATGGCGGCGCGAGAAAAGACGTAGTTAAACTATCCTAGTGCCTTTGAAACTATCCCCGATAACAGCCTTTTCCATGTTTCTCACATCCGCGCCGTTCACAATAACAGTGGAAAAGCGTGCGCGGTGTATTATCATCGACGCCACAAGATCGATTACGGAATATTGTTTCGCCCTCATTTTTGTTTTTGAGATTATGTCAACCAATTCGTCCTTGCTCAATTTTTCATATTTCACCGCGTTCGGGTTTTTATCCGGGTCGTCCGAGTAAATGTAATCGACGTCTTTTGCGACAACCAGCCGGGAAGCGTCTAAATATTCCGCGATCTCGGCCGCGACAGCGTCCGTAGATTGGCCGGGCACAAGCCCGCCCACGACAACGACTTTGCCCGTCGCTTCTGCCGCGGTAACCTCTTCGAAATTTTTGCAGGGCTCCCTGTACGCTAATTCGCCCAGTGAAGCTATGAACAACCGTGCGTTCAATCGTGACACGTCGATGCCGATCAAATCGAAGTATGATTCATTCGCGCCCAGCCCGCGCGCGGCTTCGATATAATTTTTCGCAGTCTCGCCGGCCCCGACGACAATCGTGAATTGGTATTTATCGGAAAGCTTGCGGACCATTTCAGAAATGTCTTTCAAATATTTCGTATTGGGTCCGCCCTGGAACAAAAAAGAACCGCCCAATTTTATAACGACTTTTTTCTTGGGCATACGAATCAACTTTTATAGTAATTTCAAATTAATAAACTTCTTTCCTGTGTTCAAACCTGAGCAGAATGATCTTGTCGCCGTCTATTTTATAAATCAGCCTGTACGGATTTATGCGAACCGTACGCTCGCCCCTTAAATCATACCGCAAAGGTTTTCCCGTATCCGGCTTTTCGATTATCTTTTTTATTTGTTTCTCCAATTTTTCCTTCATAGTTTTGTCTTTGATTTTTTTAACATCCTCTTCGAATTTTTCAGTCGGGACAATGAACAGGATTTCTACCATTTTTCCAGCTCTTTGAAGAACGCTTCTCTGGAATAGATTTTATATCTGCCTTTTTCAATGTCCTCCCAGGCTTCTTCGATGAGTTTTAAAGTTCTCAAGTCCCCCGCCTTAATGCCAGAATCCAGTCTTTTCAAAACTATCATGTCGCCTTTGGTCATAACAGCCATAACGCTGCCCTCCTTGATATCCAACCTGTTTCTTACGTCGCGGGGTATGACCACCTGCCCCCTAGAACTTATTTTCGTCAGTTCAGGAATCTCCACGGTCTTTTTCATAAAGGTAAGATATTCTTACTTATATTTATAGATCGTTTTCAGACTGGATCATACCGGAAAGCCGGAAGCGTATCATGCATCATACGATATGCTTCAGTTTATGGCGGTATGGTTCCAGCGGTAAATAGACACGCGCCATACCAAACGCGCCGTGGTGACCGAAACAGGCGCATACACAGTGGCGTCTATTTTTAACCAATAGCCCCGGGCGGATTCGAACCGCCGTCAACGGATAACTCCTTTTAATCAGTTATTCAGAGTCCGCTATCCTTGGCCGCTGGACGACGGGGCTTTTTACAGTCCTTACAAAGTTACGTATTAATGAATCTTTATATCTTATGGCCTCGTCCCTGCTGTTAAAGTATCTGGATAAAGGAACCTTGCTGTCAAAAAAGTTTAAAACAGCCTTCGCAACATCCCTTTTGGTCACACCTGTAAATCTTCGGCTTTTTAACGATATTTTTACATCGGTCATCGAACCGAGGCGTAGAAATTTCCTGACGCTATCCGAATGTGAAATCATTATGCCGCCGAGTTTGCTCCAATTCCTTTTATCTTTTTTGATTCTGGCCGTTAAACCCAGGTCACCGCAAAGTTTCAGCAGGTCAGCGATTAGGGACGGATTCGTTTCCGCTATTTGTATTTCACAGTCAAACTGAACTTGGTAGTAATTATAAGTTCTTCCGTTTTTAATGTCCTGTTTTTTTCTTAACTTAAAAAATGGAGACACGCTACCGTCAAAATCAAAGTAAATCCTTAGTGCAGTCCATTTAACCTCTTCCGGTTCGGAAAAAAGAAAACGGAGTGTTGGTTGGTCCAAACTAAGATATTCGGAAACTGACTGGTCAACGCTTGGTATTGTTTTGAATGTAGGAGACAGCGTAAACAACTCTTTTATGGCCTTAATGGAAAACAAATCAGACGTCAACCGGTTTGGGCGGTGATATAAGGCAGGCTTCTTTTCAAAGACCCTTTCCGATAAGACAGAAAACATTTTGTGTTGTCCATCGGAACTTGTCATAGTCGATAAACGCAAACTGTGAGGCCTCCCACGCGCCCTAAAATTTATTGATCCATCGCTCATTATTATGATAGAAAGTAATTTCAAATTTTGTTCTCTGGTGAATTTTTTCATTAAGTAGATGGTTGAGCAGACTGAGTATTTATTTTGTGAACCTAATGAGGTTCCGTTATTCTGATCAGAGCAACCGCTGCACTACGGGGCTACACAAACTGACACATACATTGTATGTGTCTAGTTATCGGACAATCTTTCTCTATTCTTTAGAGTATTAAAACCTATTTTGTTAACGAATGTTCTTATACAGTCTTTTCTTGTCAAGAACACTTCCGACGATTAAAAAACAGTTTAACGTGCGCCTCACTCGATTCGGCCAAAAATTTTCGTTTCGTAATTTACTTTGCAGCCGGCTGCCACGGCTGCTTCTTTCCGTGGCTTTGGTAATAATACCATACGATCCCGCCCAATATCAGAACGACAGCCAATATGAATGTGAGGTTGACCTTCTCTGCGGCCGACAGCGTCGTCGTAGTTTGGTTCGCTGGTAATGTGGTTGTAGGAGGTACATAAACCTGGGTTGATTCTGCAAGTATTACGGGCGCGGCGTATTCATTGGCAACCGTGAACGCCCTTTCATTCACGCTGTAACTTATTGTCTTTTCCTCGCCCGGGATTACGGTCTTGTAAGTAAACAAGTATTCAGGATCCGATTTCGTAACATTCACAACAGCGCCGGGCGCGTTTATCGTTATCTTGGACGCCGTGTCGGCAAACGATTTGGGTATAACGTCCTTTACCACGAAATTGTTGACCTGCTCCGTTCCGTTGTATTTTATTTTCAGTGAAACGCTGGACTTCTTGTTGTTTACATCAACGTCTATCGTCCTGTTGGCGGCCAGCGTTTTCTCCACCTTTTCAGTCGTCGCAGCGACGGCTGATTTTATTTCCTCTGATAATTCTTTGCCCAAGGCGATCCTAAGCCCGGTCCTCAGTTCTTCTTTATCGTCAATCAGGGATTTTATTTCGTCATTCTTTCTTTGCACAAATTCTTTTACTATATTTTGTATTTCATGCCCGGGCGGTCCGGATATCGTTGTTGTAGTCGTGGTCGTTGTTGTAGTCGTCCCTCCGCTGCTTCCGCTTCCTCCACCAGCTGTAGTCGTTGTTGCGGATGACGCGGTCGTGGTCGTCGTCCCTTTCGCCAGTGTGAAAACTTTCGCTTCCGTAGTATCTCCAAGGCGTATCAGCGCGTGCCCGGTGCCTGTGAACGACCCGATTGTTATATTCCACACAACGGATCTTGTTTGTCCTGCCGTCAGCGAAAGTGTTTGCGTGGCCGGGTCGCTTCCCAGAGATGTGTTTACAACAAATGTGTTTGAAAGGTTTTGGTACAGGGTTAAATTGCGCGACTGCGACGACCCGAGGTTATTCACTATGTTAACAGAAATCCCGGTGCTGTTGCCGCCATAAACCGTTGCTAAAGGATTTTCCAAAACGTCCATCGTTAAACTTGACGGGTTGACGTATTCTATGGTCGCTGCGCTGCTGCTGTAGCTCGACCCGCCCGAATCAAGGACAGTAATTGTGAACGAATACGTGTTCGCAGTTGATGAGCTTACCGTAAATGATTTTGTCGTTCCGGACGTCCCTACTGTGAACGGCGTGTCGACGGACCCGACCGTCAGGCCGGAAGGCGACGAACTGACTGAAAGCGAGTTTATCGTTGCCGTGCCCGTATCGGTTGACATCGTGACGCTCACAGTCCTGGTTGTCCCGACATCGGCTGTTGTGGCGTCAAAGGACGGGTCGTTTACCGTAACCGTCGTAGCAAGTGCGCCAGTCGACAGCAGTAGCATGCCTATTATCCACGATAATAATAATTTTCTCATTTAATCATTCATCCGAAATTTTTGCTTCCGCCGCTAAGATATTCTATCGGTCCCGCGAACAAATCTTCCTGTGTGCCTGTAGCCACCCCGCCGCCGTCGATTTCATAGGTCGTTCCGGATATTTCATTCCTTCCTGCCGTCCATGTGCCTTTTTGCGGTAATAACTCTGTCAGCAGGCAGCCATCGTATATGGATCCGGACATGTTGCTGGGCGCGTTGACTGCAATGTTATGTGTTATGTTGTACGCAGTCACGTTTGCGGAAATTTCCCCGTTCATCCAGTTGTTATATTTTAGTATGAACGTCGCGTTCTTTGCGCCGTTCGCGAATGTGGATGCGCACACGCGCAACCCGAAGCGTTGCGTTGCTGGTGTGACGGTGGGCTAGTCTATTGACGGGGG
>CAYZCD010000008.1:0-15449 GCA_964476825.1 uncultured archaeon | reverse complement strand
TTGATTCGTAGAAATTTAATATGGCATTGGTCGAGTTGAACCACCAGTCCGTTGTCCCGATTTGAATGCTGTTTCCGAAACTCATCACCTTATTGCTGCTTGTCGATTCAATCATCTTCGTCGGGTAATCAACGGCCGCGCCGGAAGAGCCGGAGCAGAATCCGTTTGAAATTTCGCTCTGCGTCGGGTTGTTCGAGTTTTCGCCCGCTGCGCAATTGCCCGTGTCGGTCATGTTAGGATCATCGTCAACATACAGCCTTGTGAGGTTTCCGCGGTAATATGCTGCGCCGTTCATCGGCGTGGAGTTGGATATTACGAAATAGAACGTTTCAAGCGCGCCGTCGCGCACAAGTTCGTCGCTGGACGTTTCGGTGAATGTTCCGGAGTAGAAAATCGCAGGCGCCGCGCTTTCGTTAAACACTGCGGCGCTTTGGTTGTTTCCTGTGGCCGCCGCGAAAGTTGTCGTGTTTGCGTACAATATTATTTTGTGGGATGTCGTGGGAAGCAATTTTACATAATTTCCGAACGAGTTGAATGCGCGCACATTGAAGTTGACGGAATTCTTAAACGATGACTTTTGCACCGGAGTGGAATTGGCTTTCCAGAAGGCCATGAACCTTCCGCTCTGTGATATGTTCAACGGAACGAACACGAGCCCGTTCGCGTCTGTCGCGTTTCCAGCAAACCCGGTCCATTTTTCGCCGTTTGTGGTGTTGATCGAATAATCAAGCGCACTTTTTTTCAGCGTCGCCTTTATTCCGAACCCTTCCGTGTTCATTTGCGCGACATCCGTGATGTTGAACCAGTAATCTTGAAGGGGCGTTGCACCAACTCCGTTTTGTCCGCTTCCGCGGAATGCTACAAACGGCATCCTGACAAGTTCTCTTATTTTGGTGCTGCCGGCAAACGAGAAGTCAGATGTTACAGTGCATTCTCCCTGGCCGGGCCCGCCGCCGCATGGCGTAAGAGTTGTCACGTTGATGAATCTTATGAACGGCGCGCCTTCGGCAGACCACAGATAAGTTTTCCCGTAATTGGCCAATGGTATGGCGTTTGTGTTATTCAGCCATGTTATATTTGTTACGTTCCAGTTCGTTATCCGATTTAACGTGGTGTTTGCCCGTGTGCCGATAAAAACAAATGAGTGCGTGTCATTCGAAATGCCCATGATGTTTATTCCGGTGTAATTTGTAGAAGGCTGGTTGTTGTTGTCGTTTACAGTGTAGAGCGTGGAGCCTGTGCACACCAATGCCGTGTTTGCCGTGTTTTGGTTCATCCCTAGATACGTGTTGTTTATGGAAGTCCAGTTCAAGTATGTCCAGCCGTCCGTTGTTCCCTGGAAATTGTGCAGGTTTCCTATTGGCAGTCCGTTCGGGGTTGTGAAGTTCCAGAGCTGTACGTAATAACTTGCAGGCCAGCAATGTCCGTTCGGCGCGTTCCAGTTTTCTTTTAGCGGAACTCCTATACTTGATCCCTTAATGGTGAGGAATATCATTTCGTCGTTCGTCTCGCCCGTTGCGTTGTTGGTGGCTGTTATTATGCCACCGTAATTTCCCGATTTTGTCGTCCCGGGTATTGTGAAGTTGAATGTTATATTTTCAAACGAGCTTGTCGGGGAAGGTATGAGGCAGCTTCCGGGACACCCGATACCCATATAGAACGGATCGTATGCCGGTGTCCCGTTTTGCCATTCGACCCATGTTGTATTTGTTTTCTTGCCGCTTTCAAAATCCATCAGTTCCACGGTTATTCTCGTTATATTAACAACATTCCATGGCCACAAGTCCGCGAACAAATGCGTTCCCGTGACATTCTGTCCGGGCTGGAACGTAGCCTGCGAATTCTGGCTCATCCACCAGTCCGTCCACATGTCGAACGGTGCAATCTTGAATCCGGAATTTGATGAAGTCCCGCACGTGCCTGCATAGCCTTTCGTTGCTGTGGACGCGTTATCGCACATTTTAATTCGCAATTCGTAAAATCCGGCCGGCCATGTTGTCAGCGGTTTTCCTGCGGACCTGAAAAGTGTTGGAGAAAGTTTTATGGTGCCGTTTGCGTTTCCCGTGCCGTTTGTGAGGTTCACAACTATCGGGTTTATCGCATCAAGCACCGTGGCGCCCGTGGACGGGTTCATGTTTATCAAAGCTGCGACGCTCATGTTGCCGCCGAGTATGACACGCGACGAGTTTGCAGTGTATGATGCGTCAGTCACGATCACCGTTATGTTAGCGGTCGGCGAAAATGAAAATCTCTGCTGCCCGAGGTTGTTGTAAGCGTTTGGTGTCATTGACAGCGATTGGCACGAAAATCCCGCGGGAACTTGGTCTGTCTTGTCCTGGAAAGACACATTGAACTGCATGAAATTGAATCCTGAGTACGAGCATGACGATGAAAATGTCACGTTTATCTTTGCCTGTCCTGAAGAGTCTGTGAGGCCTTTCGTCACGGTCAAACAGGAACTTATGTCGCTTCCTGTTAATTCATCCCTGGCCGATAATATCGATAAAAATGACACTGAACTCGCCGGCATGAAAGTCTTTGCATCGAAAACCATTACATTGAATTCCGTTGTTCCGGAGCAGTCTATGGACATTCCATCGCCTCTCCCGCCTTTATCGCCGCCCCCTCCGCCGCCTTCTCCTCCGAACCTGGTTCCGGAAGGAGTTCCGAATCCCATCAAATATTTTCCCAGATAGAACGCGTCTGCGGTTACGTTTGGCGTCCCGTTAACCGTCGCCATTACAGTAATTATCTGCGGCCCGGCCACAGCAGGTATCGGCCCGCCCTGTATATACGGCTCGTTGCTGTCCGCAGCCGACGCGTTGACAAACGTAAAGTTGTTTTCCACTCCCGTAATCTCGGTTATGCCTGCGCCCGTTGTTGATAACAAAGTTATTTTCTGTACGCGCACTTCCGTTATGTTGAAACCGTTGGGGTTCGAATTGCTTTCAATGTCAAACGCAGTCAGCTTGAAAGTGGCATTCGATCCCGGCAGAAGCATTGACATGAATTCATTGTCGCCGTAATCCGATGATGGTTCCACAGATAATCCGTATTTTTGTACCGAGAAATATCCCTGCGCGACCGAGTTCGAGCCGTCCGCGGTCGTGGCATTGATTTTTATCCCGAACAGGCCGACGTAATTCGAGGTTATGTTGAATTCTATCCCGCACACGGAAACGCCGGTGTGCGTCGCCGGCAAGAATGAAATCCATTTGCCCACCGTTCCGTTAATCGAAGTCTGGTTGTTCGCAAAATACATGTCAAGCACCGTGAAATTGTTTTGCGAGCAGTCATAAGATGTGGGTCCGCGTGCGAGTATTTCGCCGCTGCTTACGTTCGTAGGTAATATCGTTAACGACACATTCTGTCCCGGAGGAAACAGCTTCTTGCCCGCGAATTCCCTGAAAAATGACGCCGTTTCTCTCGGAACTATGGTCGCTGACATGGTCCGCGCGGCAAATGACCCTGACGCCTCCTGTCCGCCCGATTTGACCCGCACTTTGTAAGACCCTGTCGCGGTTGCGGTGTAGTTGTACTGGAATCTACCGTCAGAATACGACGAACCCGAAGAACTCGTTAACAATCCGGTGGGGTCTGTTATTTCGATTGTAGTCGCTGCGCCGGAAATGGACGTCCCGTTTGTGTAGGTCAGATGGGATTCTATTATAGTTGCGCTTCCGGGCGCGAAAGAGTTTTTGGTGTTTCCAGAGCTGTCTTTTGCGGTCGCGGTCAGCGAATATTTCTCAACCCCGAAAAATATGGTGCCGGCCCGCCCCTCCACAGCCAGAATATAAGTGCCTGCTGCCGCATTCGACGGTATCGAAAAGTTCATCAGGGTCTGGCCGTTGGAATTTGTTTTTGACGAGTTTGATCCCCACGCCGTGATCGGGCCGTCTGAAGCGAATATTGTGCCGTTGATAACCTGGCTTTGCAGCGGCTGCGAAGACCAGTCGTTTGCGGTTATTTTTGCTGTTACAAAACCGCCCGGCGAAAAGGGCGGAACCGACCCGGCGAATTCGATTGTCGCGGAAGAAGTGTTCGTGACCCTGAACTTCGCAATCCTAGACAGTGTCATGGTGCCGTTCGTCGCGGTTAATGTCAGCGAGTTGTACCCCCACAAACCTGTGGTGTTGACGCTGACATTAAATGTGGCATTAACAGGAACGGAACCGTATGAGGTCGTGGTTTGCGCGAAATTATTGCTGGAGAGCGATATGTTTACGACCCAGTTGGACCCGGTTAAAGTTTCAGGCGTGCTGTTTGTTATCGACCCGGTAATCGTTACATTGGAATTGAACGGTACGCTTACGTTGCCGTTGAAGCCGATGCCAAACGCGCCGGCGCCCGCGGAGAAGGAAGATAAACCTAACAAAATAGTTGCAAGCACAATTGTAATTTTATCGTAATTCAATTCCGTCAACCGCGGCAACATGCCATTGTATTAAAAAACTCTGTGATACCTATATTATAAGCATTATGTTGGTTAAAAAAGCCGACGGCTCGCTGGAAAAGTTTGACAAAAATAAAATTATCCGGACCTGCAATCGCGCCGGGCTTGGCGGGGAAGAATCGGAAATTGTTCTTGATCACGTAATTAAAAAGTCGTACGATAAAATACCGACAAACGTTTTGCTCAGGATAATTTTGAGAGAAATACGTAAACACAGCAAACAGGCCGCAATGAGGTACAACCTCCGTGAAGCTTTGGCTGCATTGAGCCCGGAAGGGATTTTTTTCGAGCTTTATGTCAAGAGGCTTCTGGAGCACGACGGCTACAAAGTCGAACACGCCAGGATCGTGAAAGGAAATTGTGTGGAACACGAGGTCGACCTAGTAGCGGCAAAAGGAAACGAAAAAATCATGGTGGAATGTAAACACCACAGAAACGGCCACACGCTGGCCGGGCAGTCCGAGGCCATGGTGACATGGGCCAAATTCGAAGATACGAAAAATAAAAACAATTTTACCGGGGCATGGCTGGTGTGCAGCACGAAAATTTCCGCACACGCCGCGAAGTACATGGCTTGCAAAGGCGTGCGGGCTGTATATTGGAGCAACGGGCTGAACGGGATAATAGAGGAAAAAAAACTTTACCCGATTACGATACTGGAGAGTATGCGGGGAAATTCGATAGAAAGGGCGTTCGGGCTGGATGTGCTAACTGTACGCGACGTTGTAGATTCTGGCCCGGGAAAATTAAGAAAAATTTTCGGGGAAAAATACCAGGAAGCGGTCGAAGAAGCAAAAGCCGTGCTGGGCGGATAAATCATAATTTTTCATAGAATTTTCCGAAAAAAAACAGGTCCGCGATCAAAAGTAAAAACCCGGCCGAACGGGTTTGTAATTCCCCGGACATTATCATATATAACGCAAACAAGCCAACGATCGTGGTTGCGAACAGGTGAAGCTTGCTTGCCCCGTCAATCGTCATGGATTAATTTGGAAATATCAGGTTAAATAAAAATTTTGCCAGCGGCTGGAAAGCCTGCCGTCGTCGCGCAGCCGTTTTAGCATGGTTATGCAATGTTCGCAGCATTGCCGGTCCATCAATTCCGTGGTAAAAACTAGGTTGCACATCTGGCAGTTTTTGGTGTAATTTAGTTCCGTGTCCATAATGCCCGATTTAATTTATCCTGTACGGTTTAAATCCGTTTAACAGTTTTCCTTATATAATTAAAAACCGAACAAACTTTCAGATTTTATGAACAAAGGCAACTTCATCATGGCAATTTTCATGGGCGCGACCATGGTAATCTCTGTATTAGGTTTCGCGTTCCTCCAGGGAAGCAACACACCGGCCGCAACCGAAGAAAAATTGCCGGCTAAGAACATTATAGATTACGCGCTCACCCAGGCGCAAAGGCAAAAGCTTGCAGTCGACCAGGGAAAAACTTTGATAGATTTTGTGTACGACCCGCAGAACTGCACAAACTGCGGCCAATTGATGCAGTCTTTGGAATCGATCGCGACCCAGTTCAGCGACCAGGTAGTTTTATCCGAATTGAAAGCGTCCAGCGCGGATTACATAGATTTGCCGCGCGTTTTCATGGCAAGCCAGATCGGTTCCTGGTCGAGGAAAGGTTCGATCCAGCAGCAGGACGTAGAAGCCGGTTTCTGCGCAGTTGTCCTATACCCGCCGCTGGGATGCGCCATCAAACCGCAAGTTAACAACACCGTGAATAACACCAAATAAACGTTTTATATCCTTAGCAGGCGAATTTTTATTATGAACATATCCGAATTGTCAATGGGAATGAAAGACGTTGCGCTGACCGCAAAAGTCGCCGAAAAATCCGAGCCGCGCGAAGTCCAGACACGTTTCGGCCGTCGCTTGGTCGCAGATGTAATGGTCAAGGACAATACGGGCTCAATAAAACTCTCGTTGTGGGAAAAGCAAATCGATTCGGTAAAGGAAGGCGATGAGATAGAAGTCGTCGGCGCTTATGTAACGGAATGGCGCGGTTCCCTCCAGCTGGCGATTCCAAAAACAGGAAAATTGACAGTGCTGGATAAAACCAAAAAAGGATTGGCGGAATTTTAATTTTTAAATCCCGTTGTTTTAGGCTGCCTAGAACCCCATCTCCGCAAAAACGCTTCTTATCTTCGCCAACTCGCCCCGCCCCTGCGCAAACGACTGCGACCCGCCGCCGGACCCGCCGCATTTCTTGCATATTTCAGAAACTATAGCGCCCACGTTTTCATCGTTTTGCGCGCCTTTTTTGCCCACAATATCGCCGTTTACGCCTGCAAGGACAACCAGCAGCTTCGGCTGTTCCGAGGCCATCGCCTGTGCAACTTCAATCAGCTGTTCCAGGTTGTAAGGCAGTATGTGGTAAAGCCTGTTGTCGCGTATTTTGCCTCTCAGGTTTTCCGCTTTCAAAAACGCGACCTCATATTTTAATTTTTCAATAATTTTGTCCTTGTTTTTCCATTCATCGAAAAACCTTTGCGCCGTGTTTGGAAGCTGTTCTGCGGTCACATTAAAAACTTCGGCGGATTTTTTCAGCAGTTCCTCTTTCTTTTTTAAATCATCCCAAGCCTTTGAGCCCGCTGCAAACTCCAACCTCACCAGTCCGTCCTGAATTCTTTCCGTTTTAAGAATTTTAATAGCTTTAACATCGGCCGTCGATTCGCAATGCGTTCCGCCACAGGCCTCTACATCATACCCCGGTATTTCAACTATCCGTATGTTCTTGCTGGGCACAGCCCCGCCCTGGTAAATCATCGATCCGTATGCGCGTTCCGCTTCCGTGCGCGTCATGACCATCTTGTTTAAGCGCACTTTGTCAGCAACAATTTTATTCGCAACCTCTTCTATCTTGTTTATTTCGTCGTCGGACAGGGATTTGTAATGCGTAATGTCAAGGCGCGCCTTATCTACGGTTTTTTCGGCGCCGGCCTGGTTTACGTGGTTGCCCAAAACGGTGCGCGCGGCAGCATTGACTACGTGTGTCGCCGTATGGTTTTTCATCAGCTGCTCCCTTCGATTCCAGTCTATCTCGCCTTTCGCAACTTTTGGCCCGCGGTATTTTTCGTTGACCGTATGGACGATTACGTTGTTATATTTTTCAACCCTGACAACATCGAAGCCGTTTAACTTCCCAACATCATGTATCTGCCCGCCCGATGTGGGATAGAAGCCTGTTTTATCAAGGATAATCTGGTTGCCGTCAAATATTTTCAATATTTTAGCAGTGAAATTTTTTACTTCGTCGTAATACAGCTGTTTCGTCGGCTTCAGTTTTGACAGGTCATATTTGAATTTCTTCTCATCATCTTTGTGGCCCATGTGCTTTTTCGAAAGCGCCTCGTAGAAATTCTCCGGAAGTTTTATGGAAACTCCGCGCTTTTCCGCGTTCGTTTTTATCATCTCCGGAGTGACGCCCTGCGACTCATACAGTTTTACCATCTTGTCCTCGTTAATATCGATTTTCTGGTCCACGATGACCTCGGCTATTTTAGACGCTTTGGCGCGCGACGACACGAACCTGTCCGCCTCGAAGTCTATTATTTTTTCAACGTCTTTTAAATTTTCCATTAATTTAGGGTCGAGCGCCTGTAAGAATTCCGCGTGCATGGCGCAAATTTCCGGCAATTTTATTCCAAGATTCATTTCGTCTATGAAGCTTAACGCACGTCTAAGGATAACGCGCAAGTTGTATCCGCCGCCCACGTTGCTCGGCAACCCTCCATCAGATATTGCATAAAGGAGGGTTTTCGTGTGGTCGGCGATAGAATACACCGCCTGCAACGGAGAAACTTTCCTTTCCAACACGGATTCTGGAACGCCGATTTTTTTTGCTATCAGCCCGCGCGCCGTGCGCAAATCCTTTATCTCGTCCATGTTCAGCCCGCCCGCGTAAGAAGCGTATTTCAGAAATAAATTCTCATCGTAATCAACAAGCTTCTTCAAATGGTCCGTAACTTTGCCGAATGTCGCGTCGTAACTTGTCGGGACCCCCTGGGAGAACCATGTTAATCGCTCCAGCCCCCAGCCGACGTCGACGACTTTTATCGGCAATTCGATTTTTTTCCCGTTGACGGAGCTGAATTGCATAAAAACTGAATTTACAAGCTCAAGCCCGCGCGAGAACGTTTCGACGCACGGCCCGAACGCTGACATGTCGGGCATCGCCCACAGATCCTCTATGTACGTCAATTCATCTTTTTTTATGCCCATGGAGTCGTTCAAGAATTTGAAATTCAGTTCAATGCATTTGTCCTTCCAATAACCGGTTTTAGGATAACCGAAAGAATGCTGTCCTGCCATTATGAATGACGTGTGATGTTTACCGGTCACGCCAACATTGGGTATGTCCGGGAATCTTAAACAGACCTGTGGCACGACCAGCTTGTCCGACGGATACTCGAATGTCAATCCGCTTGCATCAAGCCGCTGGAAATCCTGTATGCTTGCTATGGTAAAAAATAAATCCGGCCTCCAGCGCGACACGACAGGATACCGCGGCATCGAGTGGTGTTTATTTTTTTCGAAGAATTTTTCAAATTCTTTCCACATCTCTATGTAACCGAACCTTTTTTTCGTTATCGGGTTCGCGATAAAGCCGTAATCTTCGCACGAAGTATCGCCGCACGTCTCTTTGCTGACGGACCAGAAAAATTTCTTGCATTTGGCGCACTGTTTTCTCGTGAAACCTTCGTCTTCGAACATTCCGACTTTCCAGTATTTCGAAGGCGTCTTCTGGAACTCCTTGACCAGTTTTTCTTTCGTCAGCATGGAAACACCATGGATAATTTTGTGGAACCCGGATTAAATGGGTACCGTTTAGTGCAGCGGCCTAATTTTATAGAAACCGGAAAAGCTTTTTTTGTACCCGCGCCTAAAGTTTTTATCCCGTTCAGCCCGTTCGGTGAAAACCGGCGGGCGATGCTGCTTGGCGCCTTTTGTGCTCCATCATAAATACCTGTAAAAATTTAACCGGTCAAACATAAATCTTAACTTCCTGGGCAACATCAGGCGACACGGCGCACGCGTCGCATGTGTCTATCCACGTTGCGCCGGCAGCGCGCAGGCGCGATTTCGAGACGGAGCCGTAGGAAACTTCCGACCCGCAGAACTTGCATTGGGTCGGCACAAATGTGCGTTTCTGTTTTTTCCCGTAAACGCTTGTTTTTTTCGCCGCGCGGGGTTTGGCGTAGCCTATCGCGGTTTTGTAACCGTTTGCACGGGACATTAACCTGCCGACTAAAGCTTTTTCCTTGTCCTGCGGAGTGACGTAATTTTTTCCGTCTTTTTTCTCCTCGGAAGAATATGACATGCCCATACAACCTATACGGCAACAATGCTAAAATCCTTAAGCGGCCGTGCAGCTGGGACAGTGCGTCGCCGGCTTTTGGCCATTGTTCAACCTGTTTAACGCAGTCGGCGTTATCGGACCGGGAGAAGATTTGTCTCCGCAGTAGAAGCAATTTGTTTTCCTGCTCCTTTTGCCGGGCCCTTTCCTGGCGCGCCTGTAAAGCGACCGCAGCAGACTGTAAATTCCCCTCGGAGAATACGCATTTTCTGCGGCGTAATTTGTCCCGGTTTTTTTCGGGGCGTATTCTGCGTTATGATGTGTTTTGTAAACTGTATCCCCCGAAACCGCGTCTTCGCCGGCCGGCCGGGTCGTGTAGCTTGGTATCCTCATCAAACTATTTTTTCGCGGGCTTGCCTTTTAATACCCGCCGAAGCAGGTTACGTTGATTGTCCCACTTTAGCCTCTTTATCGCGTTTTTTGCGTTTAACCACGCAAATTTGTTGAATGAGTGCGCTTCCAGGCGCACATCACCTCCAACAGACTCGATTAAAAACGCTTTTTGTTCAGTTCCGGTGTATCCGTGTTTTCTGGCATAATCTTTCGGGTAATTATATATGATCGCGCCGCCGATCCGTTTAACGACTCTTAACCGCTTCAATCCAGCCTCTTCACGAACCTCGCGCACCGCAGCCTGCTTAGCGGTTTCGCCGCGCTCAATCCCGCCTTTTGGCAGCTCCCACCAATCTTTTCCATGTTTGCGTTTCAGTAAAATAAATTTTATCCTCTCGGAAAATCTGCGGAAAACAACCCCGATGGCAACACGGCGGGTTTTAACCATGGAATTGATTTAAATCTCTTGGTTCTTATCAATATCGTCATGCAAAAAGGCGCAATGGATTATTTCAGTGACTTGGAACGCGGCATGAAGGAAAAGGGAATAATTTACGACGCAAACATGTGGGATTTCGAAATACCTGTGTACACCGAGGCCGCAACAGAAATTACTGAAGATTTGGGCGGCAGACGCGTGGTGCGCATTACGGCGATGGACGGCAGGAAAATCCAGCCGATGAACGGCCTTCCAGTAAAAGGAGTCATACTTACAATTCGAAGTTACGGCGTTGACAGGTACAAAGACGTCGAA
This sequence comes from uncultured archaeon, assembly GCA_964476825.1. Lineage (GTDB taxonomy): Archaea > Aenigmatarchaeota > Aenigmatarchaeia > JACPZZ01 > JACPZZ01 > JACPZZ01. Next base: position 4,544 of record CAYZCD010000008.1, on the reverse strand, counting down.
CCGTTTTTGGAAGTTGACCTGGCCGCGCGTAAAGCGCGTTTGGATACAGCAGACCTTCATTCTAGCGGAGAAGACGAATACGCGGCCAGGCTAGCGGGCGCAATGCGCGAAATAACTTCTGGAATAGGTTTCTCAATGGAACGCTGAAGAAATTGGAAAATTAATTCCAGAAATAAAAACGTCTTTAGGGGAAATAACTAAGGGGGATGATAGTCTTTGGGATACTTTGGACTATTTGAAAGTAAAAAAAGCAACCGCCAGACCACCCAATTTATTCAGTAATTTGTCAACCGAATAAAGCGGAAAGTCCGGCAGCAGCTTCTGCAGCTTTCTGCGCAGTGTCTTCTTCTGTCGGCTTTTCCTCTTTCTTCGCTTCGCTATGCGACGCGACGGGAGCAGCTGCGACAGCTATCGGAGCCGATGCTTTCTTGAGCTCTTCGTCTATGTTGACGCCTTCCAACGCAGCGACCAAAGCCTTTATTTTGGCTTCGTTAGCCTGTTCTCCGACGGCCTCGACGACCTTCTTTAAATTCTCTTCATTTACCTGCTTGCCTGCCGAATGGAGCAGCAAAGCACTGTACATGTATTCCATCCTTCTCAAACTCCTTTCCTGATTTCATCTATTCTTTTGTAAAGGGCCGCTTCAAGCTCAATCTTATTGGCCGAAGCCGCCCTAAACAGCATGACAACCAGTTCCGTTATAATTTTTTCATCCTGGTTTTTTTCCAGCTCGTTAGCCAGCGCCTTTATCTTTGCAGCCGATTCGGCGTCGTTCATTTGCAAACTTTCTATCATACGCTGCAAATTGTTTATCTGCATCTTATCACGTTAAACATTTAACTGAAATGAACCCGGCACCATTGCCGATGTTTTGAATTTTCACGCCAAGTTCATTTTCCGTTTCATATTTTCCGCAACATTCATGTATTTCGCCATTATATTGCCCATCACTTCTTTTTCGTAGACGCCGTTTTCGATTGCCACGTATTTCGCGTTGCGGAAAGCGTTTGCAATCATAACCTTTACAGAATCCTTGTTTGCGTATCCCAGGTTCACGGACAGGTTAAGTGCATTGTAATAGCTCGTTATCATGTTAGCCAGATATTGTTCCGCCGGCACGCCAAGGACGTCTTTGCCGAACACGGTCCCGTTGTCAAGCATCGATACGAGATCCAAACCGATTTTCATCGGTTCAATCCCGAATTTCATTATGAACTCCGTTAATTCCTTCGTAAGCTGCGTTCCGGCTTTCGCAACAACCGTGTCTTCTTTGACGGAAATTTTTCCGTTTTCCACCGTTGTCTTGACTTTCGCTTTCTGGAATTCGCTTATCACAGGACCCGCCGCGAATTGTGTCGGCCCTGCCGGGATGACGATCTCAATAGGCGTGATGTCGCCCGGCTTCGCGGCAGCCGGCTGTTTGTTCTTCTCCAAAAAATTGTATAATTTGAACGGGTTGGAATTGGTGAATATTAAAGCAACTTCGCCCGTAACGTTTTTTTCCAGGTCCTTCAAGCCTTTTTTGCTGGAAGCTTCAAACGCGCGTTTTATCAGCGAAGATTTTGCCATTCTTATCTTCGCCTCGCCGTACAGCGCATTGCGTATGTCAAACAGCTGTTTCGAGGGCATCTTGTGCATGTTCAAAACCCCGATAACGCTGTACGAATCGATGAGCTTTTTAAGTTCGTCCACTGTCTGCAATTTTTGCTGGTTGACCATTAAACCACCCTAATTTTTTCCGGCTTGCCCATGGTAAGTTTTATCGCAACGTTTTTCAGGTTGTCGCGCCCTTTTGGAAGTTTCCTTTCTAAAAACTCCACGACAGCGTCTATGTTTTCAATGACTTTCGCGTCGTCCATTTTTTCATTCCCTATGATAACGTTGACAACGGGAGAGTCTTTCAATTTTATGCGTACAGATTTTTTTGTGCGTTCTATTACAGTCTTCACATCCACGTTCGGGGGGATCGGCTTGGGCATCTTTCCGCGCGGAGCTAACACGGAACCCATTTGTTTTCCCACCACAGGCATCAGTGAAATTTCAGACAGGAAAAAATCCGTGTTTGCAGCCAGCCCTTTCAGTGTTTTTTTGTTCTGGCCGATCGTGGCTAATTGGTCCTTGGTTATCACAGAATCCGCTATGCCCGTAACTTTGGACGTTATCGTGTCCGAGATGACCGCAACTTTCAAATTTTTCCCGGGCCCGTTCGGCAGAACAAAATCTTCCGATATTTTACTTTCTGGCTTTTTCATGTCCATGTCTTTCAGCGAAATGGAAAGGTCCCACGACTGTGTGAATTTTTTCCCTTTTGCCGATTCCCGCGCCTTTTTCAAAGCTTCAGATAGCGTGTTTTTGTCAAGCATATTATCCCTCCCGCCAAAGCGGTAACCAAACAGTTGATGGGCGATTACAATCGCGTATTATCAAACACTAATTTAAGGAGTTACGTTTAAATAGGTTATTCCGTCTTCTGGTCTTCCTTTATCTCTACGAAATCGGAATCGCTTTGTTTCGATTTGATGTCAACTATCTCCGCTGTTAACGCCTTCGACACGCGGTTCATGCGGTTTTCAAGCTCAATGATCTTTTTTGCTATTATCGTGTGCTGTTCATCGTCTTCAATGTTGCCGTTCGCGCCGACCTTACTGAGGCCTTCTTTGATCCTGTGCAGCGTATCGTCTATTTCCGAGGTTATTTTCTTTAATTCGTTAAACGCGACTTCCTCTGTTAATTTAACAATGCCGGAAGCTATTATCGCAACGCTTAATAACAGGCCCGTAGTAACGCTGAACGACGGGTTCGCATAAATCGAATACGCAACCGCAATCCCGCCAAGCGCAAACCATGCCCAGAACAACTTGTCCCATAAGCTCATTTTATCGTATTAAACCGTCTATTCGAAAAGATTTAACCCTATCATCCAACGCAACCGTTAAAAGAATTGTCGTTTATTTGAATTTCGCGTCAAACTCTCCGCCGTCGATGCGTGCGATAACTTTTTTCGGGTCTTCGCCTCCCACTGTCACGCCCATGCTTTTGCACGTGCCGATAACCTGTTTCGCGCCGTTTTTTACATCACGGAAACCTTTGCCTTTTGTAATTGTTATGACCTGGTCGATCGATAAATTGCCGACAATTTCCTTGCCTTTCACGGTCGCCTCGCCTTTTGCGCCTTTCTCCAGTTTCAATTCCTTTTTTATCATTGCAGAAACCGGCGGAGTCCCGACAAAAACTTCGAAATCTTTCGTGTCGACGTTAATTTCGAGTTTAACCGGAACCTGCATCCCGGCGAACGGTTTTGTTTTTTCATTCACTTTCGCCATAACTGCGCCTATGTTAATTTTCATCGGTCCGAGTTTCTGCGCAATGGCAGGCGTCGGCGAAGCCTTTCCGCCTTCGATTATGAATTCCATTCTTTCCATTTTAGCCATGTTCATTCCTTCCTTTCGCTCACTTTTTCCAAAACTTTGACGAATTCCATATTAACCTTTACAGGTATTGGAACGCCTGCTTCCAAAAGCTCGAGCGTAACTTCGTTTTTGGTTTTATCAACCCGCGCCACGCGCGCTTTGTCGCCTTTGAACGGGCTAGTTAATATTTCAACGATGTCGCCGATGTTTAATTCGATGTTAATAACTTTTGGAACGAGGAACTGCTGTAATTTGTTCAGTTCGACAGGCTTGTTTATCACGCCCCGGATGTGCGGTATGCCCTGTATCGAACGCTGCACGTCTTCAATGCTTCCCTCGACAAAAATATAACCTTTTAATTCCGGCGGATGCATCACGGCCTTTATCGGTATCGATTGCGCCTGTATTCTGGACGACAAAAAATCCATGACAACATTTTCGCGGCCGAGTGTAGTTTTGACTGTAAACACGTTGCTGGAAGGTTCTTCTTCGATTATCGGGGCTGTAACCGGCTTCTGTTCAACCACTTCCGTAGTCTCGTCCGCGGACTCGATAAATTTTTCCGTCTCCGTTTTTTCATGAGCGTTTTTTATTTCTTCCATGCTAAATCCCTTCAAATTATCCTGAACAGGACGTATATCACAAATCCGACAAAGCCGATAATTAATATACCGGCCCCGCAAACTTTGGCCGAAGACCAGAATTCTTCCCGGTCAGGTTTCCTGCTGACGCTTACTACTCTAAGATATTGGCCCAGTTTGTTTTTAATATCCGACCCTAAACCCATAATCATCACAAGAAACTTAGATCAATTATTACGCGGTATATTTAAAGGCGTTGGCGGTTTATAAGTGCACAGTTGGGTTTAATCTGCCGCCGGCCCGCTTCATACGCTCACGCGCAAATGTTTGCCGTGTAGGCGTATTCCACTCCAGCCCCGCCCCCGGCTATGTCGCCAACATAACCGACAAAACCGCCGTTGACATTTATTAAATCGAATTCCGCGGGACCCGTGTCCAAATCGTAATTTGTTATCCTCAGTTTAAAAGGCCCGTTCGACGACGATTGTGCGGCCGTAAGATAGTAAATGTACGCGTCAAAATTTTGTACGCCTTTTGCAACATCGGCAATCGA